>DATHLO010000063.1:0-2822 GCA_035488075.1 Steroidobacteraceae bacterium
GGATGTGCCAAAGATCGTGGACTGGTACATGGACAAGAAGATCTCGATCGACCCGCTGATCACGCACGTCATGCCGCTGCAGAAGATCAACGACGCCTTCGAGCTGATGCACACGGGCGAGTCCATCCGCAGCGTCGTCACTTTCTAAAGCGTGCGGCGCGGCGCCTGGTGCGCCCGCAGCGCTGCATGCACAAACGCGATATTCAGGAGAACACCATGGCAGTTTCAATTCACCCGGCGGTCGACAATGGCGTCAAGGCCGGCTCGGCCAACTTTGCCGGCGGCACCCTCACCTGCAAGTGCTCATCCGCGCCAGTGACGGTCACTCTCAAGGCCAATACGGCGTTCAACCACGTCTGTGGCTGCACCAAATGCTGGAAGCCCCGGGGCGCGACGTTTTCGCAAGTGGCCGTGGTCGGTCGCGACAAGCTCACGGTCAGCGCCAATGGCAACAAGCTCAAGATCGTCGACGAACAGGCGCCGATACAGCGTTATGCCTGCACCGGCTGCGGCGTGCACATGTATGGGCGCATCGAGAACAAGAACCATCCGTTCCACGGTTTTGACTTCGTGCATACGGAGCTGTCCAAAGAGCCTGGCTGGTCGGCTCCGGAGTTCGCTGCCTTCGTCTCCTCGATCATCGAGTCGGGCTTCCCTCCGGCGCGTATGGCAGAAGTGCGGGCGCGCCTGAAGGAACTCAGGCTCGAGCCCCATGATTGTCTCTCGCCGGCGCTCATGGACCTGATCGCCACGCACGCGGCCAAGGCAAAGGGTACGCTCGCCGCCTAGAGCCGTTCGCCGCTCGATGTCGGAAAACCGATCGCACCGGCGTCGCTGCCTGCCCGCGGGCAGGCGCGCCGGTGCTTTTTAATGCGCAGGAGTCCACACGTGATTGATCGCCGCCAGTTCCTCGGCACTGCCGCCTCACTGATCGCCGTGTCCGTTGCGGCCTCGCTGCGAGCGGCGACGCCCGCCGCAGCCGCCCAGCGTGCGGATGCCGACGCACGGCTGAACGCGCTCTTTGATGTCTTCATGGACGAGCGCTTCGCCTATAACCCGCAGTTGCTGACGAGCCTCGGGCTCGACAAGGGCAAGTACGTCTGGGCGCGCGCGAAGCTCAATGACGCCTCCCTCGAGCGTGTCCGCGCGGCGAAGCTCGAAAACGCCTCGCGCCTTAAGCGTCTGCGCGCCTTCGGCGCTGCCGGACTTGAGGGTCGCGACCGTGCCAATTTCGACACAGTCGAGTTTCAGATGGAAACGCTCGCCCGCGCGGCGCCCTTCCCGTACGGAGAGTTCGTACGCCCGTACGTCGTGAGCCAGCTGACGGGCGCCTACCAGGAAGTGCCGACCTTCCTCGATCGCCAGCACCAGATCGCCGGCCGCGAAGATGCGGAAACGTACCTGGCGCGGCTGCGGGCCTTTGCGCAGGTACTCGATCAGGAGAGCGAGCGTGTGCGCCACGACGCGGGACTGAAAGTCGTGCCTCCCGACTTTCTCATCGACCGCACGCTCGAGCAGATGCGCCAGCTGCGCAGCCCCGCGCCGGGCGAGTCCATTCTTACCACCTCGCTGGTCACCCGCACGGCCAAGCTCGGTCTCACTGGCGACTACGCCACGCAGGCGACGCGCATCGTCGCGCAAGAGGTCTACCCCGCGCTCGACCGGCAGGCCGCAGTGCTGACGCAGTTGCGTGGGCAGGCGGTGCACGCTGCGGGTGTTGGCCGACTGCCCGAGGGCGAGGCGCTCTATCAGGTGGCGCTGCGTTTTGCGACCACGACCGACATGACACCCGAGGAGGTGCACCAGCTCGGGGTCACGCAGGCCGCGGAGCTCAACGCCCGCATGGACAGCTTGCTGCGCAAGGAGGGCAAGACCTCCGGCACGGTGCGCGAGCGTGTGCAGGCGCTGAGCAAGGATCCAAAATATTTGTACCCTGACACCGATGCCGGCCGCCAGCAGATTCTCGACTACTGCAACGGGCTCCTCAAGGCGCTGCAGCCGCATCTGCCGCAATACTTCAACATCCTGCCCAAGGCGCCCGTGGAGATCCGCCGCGTACCGCCGTACACGGAGGCCGGCGCACCGGGGGGTTATTACAACATCCCGGCGCTCGATGGCTCGCGCCCCGGGGCCTTCTATATCAATCTGCGCGACACCAGCGAGCTGCCGCGCTGGACGCTGCCGACCCTGGTGCATCACGAGTCCGCGCCGGGCCATCATTTTCAGTTGGCGCTCGTGCTCGAGATGCCTGCACTGCCGCTCATCCGCAAGGCGGGCGGCGGCTTCTCCGCCAACACGGAAGGCTGGGCGCTGTACGCGGAGCAGTTGTGCGATGAGATGGGGCTTTATGATGAGGATCCGCTCGGGCGCCTGGGGATGCTGCAGGCGGCCACCTTTCGCGCGGCGCGCTGCGTGGTCGACACCGGACTGCATGCGAAGGGCTGGACGCGCGAGCGGGCGATCGACTATATGGTCGAGACCACCGGGGACAATCGCAACTCCATGACCAGCGAGGTCGAGCGCTATTGCACCTGGCCGGGACAGGCGTGCAGCTACAAGGTCGGGCAGACCCTGTGGCTGAAGATCCGGGCGAACGCGCGCGAGCGTCTGGGTGCGAAGTTCGACATCCGCGCCTTCCACGATGCCGGACTGACCGCCGCACCTATGCCGATGTCGGTACTGGCGCAAGTCATGGATGAGTGGGTGCGGAGCCAGACAGGATGAGTGCCCGCGGAGGAGTGCTGCTGCGGATCGCAGGACTGGGTGCCCTCGTGATACTTGAGCTGACGCAGACGACTCAGGCGGGGGACTATCCGCCACCG
>DATHLO010000064.1:0-4648 GCA_035488075.1 Steroidobacteraceae bacterium
CCGACAGCGCGAGCGCGGCGAGGCTGACTCCTGCGCGTTCCACGAACCCTCGCCCGCGCCTCATCCGTCATCTCCCCGCCGTCGCAAAATGGCCCCGAATCTTACGGACTCGTCACGGCAAATGCCACACTACGTGGGCCGCCCATGATCGCCCTCATACAGCGCGTCAGCCGCGCGGAAGTTGCCCTGCGCGAGCAGCGCGTCGCCACGATCGGCCGAGGCCTCCTGGCGTTCATCGGGGTGTGCCGCGCGGATACCGAGGCGTGCGCCGCGCGCCTCGCCGAGCGCGTGCTCGCCTATCGTGTCTTCCCCGACACCGAGGCGCGCATGAACCTGTCGGTGCGCGATATCGGCGGCGCGGTGCTGCTCGTGCCACAGTTCACGCTCGCGGCCGACACCCAAAAAGGCACCCGTGCGGGTTTTTCCACCGCCGCGGCAGCGCCGGAGGCGCAGCGCCTGTTCGAGCACCTGCTCGGGTGCGCGCAACGCGCCTATGCCCCTGTTTCCGCAGGTGTATTTGGGGCCGACATGCAGGTCTCACTCGTCAACGACGGACCGGTCACCTTCTGGCTGGAGAGCCGCTAGCGCAGCGCCCGTGACGTGCGTCGCGGAGTCGCTCGAACTTGTAGGGTTCCCCGGACTCATTTGACCTATCATTTCATTCTTTTCTCCGCGCCAGCGGAGCTTGTGGAGGCGTGTCATGGGTTTAGGAATGCGCGAGCTGGTGGTGATCCTGCTGGTCGTGCTCGTTGTCTTCGGCGCGAAGAAGCTGCGGACCGTGGGTTCGGATCTGGGGCACGCCGTACGGGGCTTCAAGAAAGCGATGAGCGACGGCGAGGAGGAGCAGAACAACCCGCCCAAGCAGATCCGCTCGGACGCCCCGGACGCAGAATTTGCGGAAGCGGCGAAGAAGACCGAGACGAAGAGCGAGCGGAGCAGCTGACCT
The DNA here is from genome assembly GCA_035488075.1 of Steroidobacteraceae bacterium. Classification (GTDB taxonomy): domain Bacteria; phylum Pseudomonadota; class Gammaproteobacteria; order Steroidobacterales; family Steroidobacteraceae; genus 13-2-20CM-66-19. Next base: position 947 of record DATHLO010000064.1, read on the forward strand.
GTTCGAGGGCCGGTTTTCGGAAATCCTGATCATCTTCGTCCTGGCACTTATCGTGCTGGGACCGGAGAAGCTCCCGCGTGTGGTGGGAGAACTGGGTCGCTGGGTGGGACGGGCACGCGCCATGGCGCGTCAGTTTCGCGAACAACTCGAAGAGGAAGTGCAGCTGGAAGAAGCGCGCAAGGCGAAACCGGTGACCCCGGCGCCGCCGCCCGCCGCTGAGTCCGCCGCTGCTGCCGGGCCGCCCGCCGCCCCGCCGCCAGCGGCCGCCGAGCCTAACCCCCTGCCGCCGACGCCGCCGACCTTCTCGCACGCGCATGCGACCGACGAGACGGGCGCCGATACCAGCGCGCGCGGCGCGCCCGTGAGCGCCGATGAGCAGCGAACCTGAGAAACTCGCCGAAGGCACGCTCATCTCGCATCTGCTCGAGCTGCGCGACCGGCTGCTGCGCGCGCTCGTCGCCGTGGCCATCGCCTTCGGGCCGTGCGTGCTCAACGCCAACGCGCTGTTCACGTTTCTCTCGCGCCCGCTCCTGGAGAAGCTCCCGCCGGGCGGCAATCTCATCGCCACCGGCGTCATGTCCCCGTTCACCACGCCCTTTAAGCTCTCGTTCTTCGCCGCGCTCATGCTGGCGATGCCGTACGTCATCTACCAGCTGTGGGCTTTCGTCGCTCCCGGCCTGTACCGCAAGGAACGCCGCTTCGCGGTGCCGCTGCTCGTCTCCTCGATCCTCTTGTTCTATACCGGTATCGCCTTCGCCTACTACTTCGTCTTCCCGGCGATGTTCCGCTTCTTCGCCAGCACCACCCCCCAGGGCGTGGCGATGATGACCGACATCAACAACTACCTCGATTTCGTGCTCACCATGTTCTTCTGCTTCGGGCTCGCCTTCGAGGTGCCCGTGGCCGTGGTGCTGCTGGTGCTCATGGGAGTGGTGCGCGTGGAGAAGCTGGCGAAGAACCGCGGCTACGTGCTCATCGGCATCTTCATCCTCGCAGCGCTCCTCACGCCCCCCGACGCCATCGCGCAGTGCTCACTGGCCGTGCCGATGTACCTGCTCTACGAGGGCGGCATACTCATGGCGCGCCTGCTCTCGCGCCGCAAGGCCGCCGAAGAACCGGCGAGCGCCGACGGCACTTAGCCCACGCCGCGCCGTTGCGCGCGCGCCTTGAAGTGGGTCAGACTCGCGCGCACCGTGCGCTGCGCCCATAAGACAAACACTTAAGCTGCATGAACCAGGCTGCCGACGCCCTGCCTGCGCCCGTGGTGCCGGGCCCGACCCTCTTCGGCCAGCCGCGCGGCATCGCGACGCTCTTCCTCACCGAGATGTGGGAGCGCTTCACCTACTACGGCATGCGGGCGCTGCTGATCCTGTTCATGGCCGGCGCGCTCGCCAAGGGCGGACTTGGCATCAACGATGCCTCGGCGAGCGCGATCTACGGGCTGTACCTGGGCAGCACCTATCTTCTGGGGCTGCCGGGCGGCTGGATCGCGGATCGGCTCCTCGGCGCGCAGCGCGCCGTGATCAGCGGCGGCGTGTTCATCGTGGTGGGCAACGCGCTTCTTGCCTTCGGCAACACGGCGCTCTTCTTCATCGGACTGCTCGTCATCGCCCTGGGCGTGGGGCTGCTGAAGCCGAACGTCAGCGCCCTGGTGGCCTCGCTCTACCCGGAAGGCGGCGCACGGCGCGATGCGGGCTTCTCCATCTTCTACATGGGCATCAACCTCGGTGCCTTCCTCGGCTCCTGGCTCGTGCCGCTGTTCGCGGCGTGGTTCGGCTGGCGCTGGGGTTTTGCGCTGCCCGCCTTAGGCATGGCGCTCGGCGTGGCGCAGTTCCTGGTGACACGGCGCTATCTTCTCGGCGCCGGGCTCACCCCTGCCAGGGAGCGGCGCGGCTCCTGGACACCCGTCATCGCGTTTCTTGCGCTGCTCGCGGTGGTGGTGACGCTCGCCGCCACCGGCACCGTGCGCATCAACGCCGTCGCGCTCGCCGCGTTTGCCAGCTGGGGCTATCTCATCCTGGCGGTCGGCTACTTCGGCTATCTCATCTTCTTCGCCGGACTCACCCCCACCGAGCGCAACCGCGTGCTGGTGATGGTGGCACTGTTCGCCGCTTCGGTGATCTTCTGGTGCGGCTATGAGCAGCAGGGGGCTTCCTTCAACCTGTTCGCCGATCGTTACACCGACCGGCACATCTTCGGCTGGAACATGCCCGCGGGCGTGCTGCAGGCGGTCAACCCGTTCTTCGTCATCACGCTCGCCCCGGTGTTCGCCGCGCTGTGGATCGCTCTTGGCAAACGCGGGCTGGATCTGCCCGCCACGGCGAAGTTCGGCATCGGACTCATCTTCCTGGGACTTGGCTTTCTGGTCATGTACATCGCCGCCGGGCACGTGCTCGGCGGCGAGATGGTGCTGCCCACGTGGCTCGTGTGCACGTATCTGCTGCACACGTGCGGGGAGCTGTGCCTCTCGCCCGTGGGACTGTCCTACATGAGCAAGCTTGCGCCGCCGCGCTTCGTCGGCCAGGTGATGGGCATGTGGTTCCTCTCACTCGCGCTTGGCGGTAATGTCGCCGGGCAGCTCTCCGGGCAGTACGACTCGAGTCACCTCGAGTCCCTCCCCGGGCTCTTCCGCCAGGTCTTCTGGTACGCCGTCATCGCAGGCGCCGTGATGCTGCTGCTCACGCCGCTCATCAAGCGCCTCATGGCAGGCGTCAGGTAAGGGCCCGTCCCATGTGGAAACTCTCCTGCGCCGCAGGCGCGCTCGTGCTCCTCGTCCTCGGCGGCTGCGCACGCGAGGCCGCAGCGCCGCCGGCCGCGGCCAGACCCGAGAGTGCCGATGAGTTCGTGGCGCGCGTGAACAAGGATCTCACCGGGCTCGACCACGAGCTCGCCGCCGCGGGGTGGACGCAGGACACCTACATCACGGTCGACACGCAGCTCCTGAGCGCCCGATCGACCGACCGCTACCTCGCCTACCTCACGCACGCCCTCGATGAGGCCAGGCGCTTCGACGGTCAGACGCTTACGCCCGAGGCGGCGCGCGCGCTCATGAGGCTGCGGCTGAACGTCGCCGCGCCCGCGCCGGCGGATGCCGCCAAGCGCGCGCGCATGACGCAGCTGGAGGCGCAGCTGGAAGCCAAGTACGGCGAGGGCAAGTACTGCCCCGCAGGTCCCGCCTCCTGCAAGAACGTCGACCAGCTCTCGGACATCCTCGCCAAGAGCCGCAACTACGATGAGCTCACGCAGGCGTGGAAGGGCTGGCACGACGTCGGCGCCGGCATGCGCGCGGACTACACCGAGTTCGTCGCGCTCGCCAACGAGGGCGCGCGCAACCTCGGCTTCAAGGACTTAGGCGTCATGTGGCGCGCCAACTACGACATGGCTCCGGAGGCGTTCGACGCGGAGTCCGAGCGGCTGTGGCAGCAGGTGAAACCACTCTACGACGGGCTGCACTGCTACGCGCGCGCCCGGCTCGCCAAGCGCTATGGTGCGGACAAGGTGCCCGCGGGAGAGCCCATCCCGGCCCAGCTCCTGGGCAACATGTGGGCGCAGCACTGGAACAGATCTACGACGATCTGCTCAAGCCCTATCCCAACGCCAGCATCGAGAGCGCGGATGCGATGCTCAAGGCGCAGAAGTGGGACGCGCTGCGCATGGCTCACTCGGCGGAGAGCTTCTACACCTCGCTCGGTTTCCCGCCGC
>DATHLO010000065.1:0-4707 GCA_035488075.1 Steroidobacteraceae bacterium
TTTGCCACCAGCACCCACCTGACCCCCGAACGCTCGAGCAGCGGGGCTGCCTAGCTTGGGCGGCTCCAAACCAAAGCGGCTACCGTCCCTTAAGGCACTGCTGGCCTTCGAGGCGACGTCCCGAAACCTGAGCATCTCGCGCGCGGCGAAAGAGCTCAATCTCACGGCGAGTGCGGTGAGCTACTCAATCGCAGTGCTCGAAGCGCAGTTGCACGATAAGCTGTTCCAGCGCGTTCGTAACGGAGTTTTGCTCACCGACACCGGTCGGCAATTCTTGGCGACCGCACAGGCGGCGCTGTCGCTCATGGAGTCTGCCTTCGCTGCTCCGGCGAGCGGCCCGAGGGATCTTGCGATCTCAGTGTTGCCAAGCTTTGCAACCCGCTGGTTGATACCTCGGTTACCGAGGCTATTGGCACGCGCACCTGATATCCGCTTCGAAATTCAGTCAATACAGGCGCTCACAGAGTTTGACATCGAGCACTCCGCAGACGTGGGTATTCGCTTCGGGCCGGGAGATTGGCCTGCGCTTGACACTCTCAAGCTGGCCAACGAGCGCGTAGTGCCGGTTGCGAGTCCTGCCTATCGGGGCGGCCGTCTGCCTATGGCGCCCGAGGAGTTGGCCGAGTGCAAACTGATCGTCAATCCGCGGACGCCTTGGAGCCTATGGGCAAATCAGTTTGGACTTCGGTTAGGTGAGGAAGATGCCGTGCTCAGCATCGATGACACGTCCATGGTCATTCAGGCGGCAGTTGCAGGCTTAGGCATCGCACTGGCCCGCGGTCTGATGGTGGCGGATGAGCTCGCATCCGGCCGACTCGTCCCGGTCTTCCAAAGTGCGGAGATTGCGGATCGTGGCTATTGGTTGGCGTGGCCCAAGAATTCCCGTAAGCGTGCCCTAATCGACCGGCTGGCAGGCTGGCTCTCGGAAGAGATGGCGAGTACAACCCAACGCGACTAGCCGACCAGCGAATTCGGCGAGCGTCCGCTTATCGCAATCTAAATGTCAGGCATTGGGAATCGCGACAGGCAGGACCGGGGCACTTGCGGTCACTCAGGGACGCTTTCGGAGTGTTGCTCGGTAAACGGATCGGAGCTGGAGCGCACTGCCACAGCGTGCGCCGGCTGCGTTGCGCTCTGACGTTGCCCGCTACGGGTCCGCGAGGTAGGCGGCAAGCTCGGCGAGCTCGTGCGCATAGTGACGTGCACGCCCGGAAGAGCGCTGGTAGAGCGCTTCGCGCACCTGCCAGACGCTCGCCGTCTTCACACTGCCCGGCCGCCGGCTGAAGTCGAGACAGGCCTCGTTCCACTCGAGGCCGCAGAATTCGAGCAGCCGTTGCACCGCGGTCCGCGGATCGCGGACCAGGTCGTCGTAGTTGAACTCCAGGATCGCTTCGCCGTAGATGGATTGCCAGTGAGCCATCAGCCGGCGGTACTGCCTGAAGTAATGGCCGATGTCCATCAGATCCAGTGCCCAGGACATGTGCGGATTGAGATGCAAGAGGAAGATCGACAGGCAGGTGTCGAGCGGGTCGCGCGTCGTGTGCACGATGCGCGCCTGGGGGAAAACCGTGCGGATAAGGCCCACGTTGATGAAATTTTCGGACCATTTGTCGGTCACGCAGACAGCTCCCGGAAAGAGCGCCGCGATTCCTCCAAGATAGCGGGCCGCGAGCTGCCCCAGTAGCGCGTCGCTGGCGCTGGCAATCGAGATCGGAAACGGCGCCAGCATGCTGTGCACGAGGTAGGGCAGCAGATCCAGCTCGCCGCCGTTGACGACGCCGGGCCTTCCGGCGAGCAGCCGCTCGGTGAGCGTCGATCCGGAGCGGAACATCCCGCAAATGAAAATCGGACGCGGATGCCCCATTGCGGGCACGGGCTGTCCCGCGGGCAGCTCCGCGGCCAGGCCGCGCGGGCGCGGGAACGCCGCGATCACTGTATCGATAAAATGCTCGTGCCCTGCGCGATCGTAGCGCGCACCGGCTCCCGCGCTCGTCCGACTGGCGAGGTTGGCGGCGCTCGCGGACGCGAAGGCCTCGCGATAGAGGCCAGCGGAGTCGAGCAGCCGCGCCAGCACAAAACCGAGGCTAGCGCGCTCGGCGGCGCTCGCCTCCGGGTGGGCGATCGCGGCGCGCAGCCGTACCAGGAGCGCCTCGTCCGCCGAGCCCCTAAGCTGTGCGTAGCGCGCGAGCGCTTCGAAAGCACGACCGTCGAGCTCGAGAATGCGGTCGTAAGTCGCCAACGCCTCACTGCGCCGTCCGAGATCCTCGTGCAGGTTGGCGAGGTTCTGCAGCGCCGGCAGGTAGGCGGGATTGATCGCCAGTGCGGCGCACAGCTCGCCCTCGGCGGCGCCGTCCTGGCGCAGGTGGTCGGCGTAGATCAGACCGCGATTCAGGTAAACCTCTTCGGGGCGGCTCACCCCGGACCGCAGGGCCTGCGCGTAGGAGTCAAGCGCCTCCTCGAAGCGGCGCAACCGGCGCTGCAGCAGCCCGAGGTTGTACCAGGCGTCGGGCTGCTGCGGCCAGCGCGCCAGCCCGCGCTGGTATGCGCTCGCAGCGTCCTCGAGCCGGCCCTGCCTCGCAAGCGCTGCGGCTTCCCGGAAGAGCCCGGCGGGTGTGTCTATCTCGACCACATGCGCAGACGATTGGCGATGACGTACTCGAGTGCTAATGGAGGACACCGCGGGGCGCCTCACGCCGCGAGCGCACTATATCTTCCACGCCGGGCGGGGCGACTGCCATTTTGGATCGACTCCCCCCGTCTGTATTATCCATGGAGATAGCTGGTGTGCCGAGTTGTACCTGGACCCAAGTGGTAGTCGGGTCAGCACGTGCTGAGGTAATCGTGACACCCGCCGCGCTCCGCGAACGCGCCATCGCGCTGCATCGTGAAGGACAGCACGCCGAAGCCGAGCGCTTGTACGCCCAGGTGCTACGCCAGGATCCGGCTGATGCAATCGCGCTCGCGTGCAGCGCCGTAGCGCTGCGCGACCTCGGACGACCCGAGGAGGCGCTAGCCCGGGCGAGCGCCGCAATCGCTCTCAAGCCCACTACCGATGCCTGGTGTACCCGCGGCGCCTCGCTGGGCGACCTGGGACGTTTCGCCGAAGCCGTCGCAAGCTTCGATCAGGCCATCGCCCTGACGCCACAGTGCGTCGAGGCGCACAACTACCGCGGCATGGCGCTACTGGGGCTACAGCGCCCTGCCGAGGCGCTTGCCAGTTTCGAGCACGCACTGTCGCTGCGGCCGGACTCAGCGGAGCTGCACAACAACCGAGGCAACGCACTGCGCCGCCTGCAACACTTGCCCGAGGCGCTCGCGAGTTTCGAGCGCTCGATCGGCCTGCAGCCGCAGCTCGCCGCCGGCTATAACAACCGCGGCCTGGTGCTGCAGGCGCTCGGCAGGTACAGGGAAGCGGCAGACAGTTACCAGCGCGCGCGCGCGCTGCAGCCGCAATTTGCCGAGGCGTACAACAATCTCGGCACGGTGCAATGCGAGCTCGGTCAGCCGGCCGAGGCGCTGGTGAGCTGCTGCACTGCGCTGCAGCTGCAGCCGGGCATGCCGGGGGTGCACGGCAACCTGGGAAACGCGCTGCGGGACCTGGAGCGTCCCGAGGAGGCGCTGGCGCAGTATGACCTGGCGCTGCGGGAGACTCCGCAGGATGCCGATAACCACTGTCATCGCGGCAACGCCTTGTTGGATATGCGACTGATCCCGCAGGCCATCGTCTGCTACGAGCGGGCCATCGAGCTGAACCCGCAGCACGTGCACGCACACTTCAATAAGAGCCTCTGCCTGCTGTTGTCGGGTGACTTTGCCCGCGGATTGCCGTTGTACGAGTGGCGCAAACAGCTCAAGCCCGCGGTGGACCGGGAAATTTCCGGACCGGACTGGCTCGGTGAGGAGGATATCTGCGGCAGGACGCTGTTCGTCTATGCCGACCAGGCACTCGGCGACACGATTCAGTTCTGCCGCTACGCGAAACTCGCCGAGCAGCGCGGCGCGCAGGTGGTGCTCGCGGCACAACCACAGCTGCGCGAGCTGCTAACGGGGCTTAGCCCCACCCTGCAGATCGTCGCGCCCGGTGAGGTGGCGGCGGGCGGGTACGATCATCACTGCGCCCTGATGAGCCTGCCGCTTGCCCTCGGCACCGCGCTGGCGAACCTTCCGGCCGAGGTGCCCTACCTGCGCGCCGATCCGGTGCGGGTTGCGCGCTGGCGTCAGCGGATTGGCGCTGCGGGCTTCAGGATCGGCATCGCGTGGCACGGCAGTCGCAACCGCATCGACGTCGGCCGATCGGTGCCCTCCGCGATGTTCGCGCGCCTGGCAGGCATCCCCGGGGTGCGGCTGATCAGCCTGCAGAAAGCCGACCGACCCGGGCGCCTGCCCGCCCCAGCGCCGGACCTCCCGGTGGAGTTGCTCGGAGACGAGTTTGACAGCGGGCCGCAGGCGTTTCTCGACAGCGCAGCCGTCATGAGCCATCTCGACCTGATCATCACCTGTGACACCGCACTGGCGCATCTCGCCGGGGCACTCGGCTGTCCGACCTGGGTGGCGCTCAAGCACGTACCGGACTGGCGCTGGCTGCTCGACCGTTCCGACAGCCCGTGGTACCCGGGCATGCGCCTCTTCCGTCAGTCCCGGCGCGGCGACTGGGAGGAGGTGTTCGCTGCGATCCATCGCGAGCTGGGGCACCTCGTGCAGGCAATG
>DATHLO010000066.1:0-2015 GCA_035488075.1 Steroidobacteraceae bacterium
GGGCTGGGCGAAGGCTCGCTGGCGCGACATAAGGGCGCTGCGGACCTGCGGCCAGGCCGCCACCCGGGAGGCGCCCTGCCCGGCGCTTTCCGAGCGGATCTCGGCGGTAACGTCCGCCCCCTCGAGCTCGACCCGCTCGCTGCCGTCGGGGGCGGAGCCGAAAAACACCCGCATAGCGGCGGCGATCTGCGCGTGACGGGCGCGGTCCTCGCTCGCGGCGCCGCTGCGCGCCCCGGCGAGCGCCACCAGGCGGTAGAGTGCGCCGCTGTCCAGGAGGTGCCAGCCGACCTCACGCGCCACGGCGCGGCTGATGGTGCCCTTGCCCGATCCGCTGGGACCATCGATCGTGACCACCGGGCAGCGCGCTGCAGCACTCATCTTGAGCTCAAAGCGTCCGTCAGCCGGGCGCGATCTGCAAGCCCGCCGCGCGCGCCGTGTTGAGGAAGCCCGGAAAGGAGGTCGCGACGTTGGCGACGTCGCGGATCTCAATCGGTGCGCGCGCCTTAAGCGCAGCGACCGCGAAGGCCATCGCGATGCGGTGATCGCCGCGGCTGTCGATGCGGCCGCCGCCGAAACTGTCAGCGCCGCGCAGCCACAACCCATCCGGCAGCAGCTGATTCTCGATCCCGAGCACGTCCAGGCCTGCGGCCATCGCCGCCAGACGATCGCTCTCCTTCACCCGCAGCTCCAGTGCCCCGCGCACCACGGTCTCCCCGCTCGCGCACGCGGCGGCCACAAACAGCACCGGGAATTCATCGATCGCCAGCGGCACCAGGGACTCGGGCACGCTGATGCCGCGCAGCGCGCTCTTGCGCACTTCGATGTCCGCCACCGGCTCAAGCTCCTGCCCCGCAGGCGCGCCGCGGGGGTGGATGCGGATATCCGCCCCCATGCGCTGCAGGATCTCGATGAGCCCGATGCGGGTCGGATTCACGCCGACGTTGCTCAGCACCAGTGGCTCCTCGGCCGCAAGCAAACCGGCGACCAGGAAGAACGCCGCGGAGGAGAAGTCCGCCGGCACCTGAATGTGCGTACCGGTGAGAGTCTGTCCGCCTGCGAGCGCAAGCGTTGACCCCTGCTGCAGCAGCTCGACGCCAAACGCGCGCAGCATGCGCTCGGTGTGATCGCGCGAGGGCGCAGGTTCGCTGAGCTGCGTGCGCCCGTCGGCCTTGAGCGCGGCCAGGAGCAGTGCCGACTTTACCTGTGCGCTCGCGACCGGCAGTGCGTACTGGATCGCGCGCAACGCCGGGGTGCCCTGGATCTGCACCGGCGGACAGCCCGCCTGGGTCTGGATCTGTGCCCCCATGAGGCGCAGCGGCACGGCCACACGTTCCATCGGCCGGCGCATGAGCGAGGCATCCCCGATGAGTGTGCACGCGAAGCGCTGCGGCGCGAGTAGCCCCATCATCAGACGCATCGCCGTACCGGCGTTGCCCATGTCCAAAGGCGCGCCCGGCGCGCGCAGCCCGTCCTCGCCCACCCCGTGGATACGCACCTCGGTCGGTGCCGGCGACTCGATGCGCACCCCGAGCGCCCGCAACGCGTGTGCCGTGGCGAGACAGTCCTGCGCGGCCAGGAAGCCGCTGACCGCGGTGTGCCCGCGCGCGATCGCCCCGAGCATCAAGGCGCGGTGCGAGATCGATTTGTCCCCGGGCACGGTGAGCGTGCCGCCGATCTTGCCCCCGGGGGCGACGCGGAAGCAGGCGCCAGCAGCGCCGTTCACTGCACGGCTCGCGGGTAGGAGCCGAGCACGCGAAAGAGCGAGGCGCGCTTCTTGAGCGCCGCGAGCGCCTTGGCGATGTGCTTATCCTCGACGTGCCCTTCGAAATCGATGAAGAACACGTAATCCCACTTGCGCCGCCGCGACGGCCGCGACTCGATGCGCGTCAGGCTCACGCGGTGCTTGGCGAGCGGCTCGAGCAGCCGGTAGAGCGCCCCGGGCGCGTCCGTGTGCAGCACCGAGACCAGGAGCGTCGTTCGATCCTCGCCGCTCGGGGCGAAGAGCTTCGGCCCCA
>DATHLO010000067.1:0-7356 GCA_035488075.1 Steroidobacteraceae bacterium
GTCGGCGAATGAGGCGCCGGGCGCTGCGGGCGGCGTGCCGTAGATCACCTGCACCGAGCCGCGGCCGATGAGCGCCTCGAGCTGTTCGAGAAGTTCGCGGCTCGCGCGCACGCTCCAATCCGCCCCCAGCGTGAGCGCGCCACTCGCCCGCGTGCCCGTGTACTCGACCGTGATCGGGCACGGCCCCGGGCGCCAGGGCGAGAGAATCGTCTCCAGCCGATCGCACAGGGTGGGCAGCTCGCCGTGCGCGCATTTGATCACGAGTCGCCGCGCCTCCTGTTCGCGCACCTTGTCCAGTTCCGTGATGCGCCGCGCCGCAAGACGCCAGGCATCGGTGAACTCATCGAAACGCAACAGGCCTTCCACGAGCACCAGCGCGTCCTTGCACACCAAATCGCGGTGCTTCTGATAGGTCTCCTCGAACAGCATCGCCTCAATGCGCCCGGTGCGGTCATCGAGCGTGAGGATGACGCGCGGGCCGCGCTTCTTCACCTCGTCGATCAGGCCCGCGACGGTCACGGACTTGCCGCCGCCGAAGCGGGCAGACTCAAAGCCGGTCACCGGCCGATCGCTCACCAGGTCCCCGATGCGGTGCGACACAAAGCGCGGCAGGCCGGCCTCGAAGCGCGCCAGCGGATGCCCGGTGAGGTACAGACCGAGCGTCTCGCGCTCGCCCGCCAGACGCACCGCCTCGCTCCACTCGGGCAACACGCTTCCGCGCTGCGCCGGAGCGGCGCTCGCGCGCTCATCGCCGCTGAGTCCGAACAGATCGTTCTGCCCGGCCTGGTGTGCGCGCGTGTTCTGATCCCCGAGCTGCATGGCGCTCGCCAGGCGATCCATGAGCGTGGCGCGATTCGGGCCGAGGGCATCAAGACTGCCGCTGCGCAGCAGCGCTTCCAGCACGCGCCGGTTCGCCTTCTGCAGGTCAAGGCGCCGACACAGGTCCTCGAGTGAGACGTAGGGGCCGCGCGCGGCGCGCTCGAGCATCAGCGCCTCGACCGCCCCGGCTCCCACGCCGCGCACGGCGCCCAGGCCGTAGCGGATGTTGCGCTCCCCGCAGGCGGTGAATTCGTACACCGAGGCGTTCACGTCCGGCGGCAGCACCGTGAGCCCCATGTCGCTGCACTCCTTGATGAGCGTCACGACCTTGTCGGTGTGCTCCATGTCAGCCGACAGCACGGCGGCCATGAACTGCGCCGGGTAGTGCGCCTTCAGGTACGCGGTCTGGTAGGAGAGCAGCGCGTAGGCGGCGGAGTGGGACTTGTTGAAGCCGTAACCGGCAAACTTCTCCATGAGGTCAAAGATGCGTACCGCCACATGCTCGCGCACACCGCGCGCGACCGCACCGCTGACGAACCCGGAGCGCTGCTGCGCCATCTCCTCGGCCTTTTTCTTGCCCATGGCCCGGCGCAGCAGATCCGCGCGGCCCAGGGTGTAGCCGGCGAGCACCTGCGCGATCTGCATGACCTGCTCCTGGTAGAGGATCACGCCGTAGGTGGGCTTGAGGATCGGTTCGAGGCTCGGGTGCAGGTAATCGATCGGGCCCTCGCCGCGACCGTGCTTGCGGTTGATGAAGTCATCCACCATGCCCGACTGCAGCGGGCCCGGGCGAAACAGCGCCACGAGCGCCACGATCTCCTCAAAGCAGTCCGGCTGCAGGCGGCGGATCAGGTCCTTCATACCGCGCGACTCGAGCTGAAAGACCGCCGTGGTGCGGCAGGACTTCAGCAGCGCGTAAGTGGGCGCATCATCGATCGGCAGCGTGCTCACCTGCAGAATCGCGCTGCCGGCGGCGCGCTCGCGGTTGATGAGGGCCGCCGCGCGGTCAATGATGGTGAGCGTGCGCAGGCCGAGAAAATCGAACTTCACCAGCCCGGCCGCTTCCACGTCGTCCTTGTCGAACTGCGTGACGACGCTGCCGCCGGCGGCATCGCAGTAGAGGGGCGCAAAGTCAGTCAGCACCGAGGGGGCGATGACGACACCGCCGGCGTGCATGCCGGCGTTGCGCGTGAGTCCCTCGAGCGAGCGCGCCAGGTCGATGAGATTGCGCACCTCATCCTCGCTCTGGTAGAGCCGCTTGAGCTCCGGCTCCTTCTCCAGCGCGCCCTCAAGGGTAATGCCCAGCTCAAAGGGAATGAGCTTGGCGATGCGATCGACGTAACCGTAAGTCATGCCGAGCACGCGCCCGACGTCGCGCACGACCGCCTTGGCGGCCATGGTGCCGTAGGTGATGATCTGCGAGACGCGCTCGCGCCCGTACTTCTGCGCCACGTAATCGATGACGCGATCGCGACCGTCCATGCAGAAATCGATGTCGAAGTCGGGCATCGAGACGCGCTCCGGATTCAAGAAGCGCTCGAACAGCAGGTCGTACCTGATCGGGTCAAGATCGGTAATGCCCAGACTGTAAGCGACGAGCGAGCCCGCCCCCGAACCGCGCCCGGGGCCGACCGGCACGCCGTGCTCGCGCGCCCAGCGGATGAAGTCCGCGACGATGAGGAAGTAGCCGGCGAAGCCCATCTGGCAGATGACGTCCAGTTCGCTCGCCAGGCGGGCACGGTGGCCCGCCGGTTCCGCCTCCGCCACGCCGCCGAAACGCTGCGTGAGCCCGCGCGCCGCCTCGGCGCGCAGGAACTGCGCGGTGGTGACGCCCGCGGGCACCGGGTACTGCGGCAGCCGCGCCTCCCCGAGCTTGAGCGTAAGACTGCAGCGGCGCGCGATCTCCACCGAGTTCGCGAGCGCCTCGGGGATGTCGGCGAACAACGCCGCCATCTCCTGCGGGCTGCGCAGGTACTGCTGGCGCGAGTAGCGGCGCACGCGTCCCGGATCGGCGAGCAGCGCGCCATCGTGGATGCAAACGCGTGCCTCGTGCGAATCGAACTCGTCGGCCCTGAGGAAGCGCACGTCGTTGGTGGCAACCACCGGCACCGCGTGGCGCGCGGCGAGCGCCACGGCCGCGGCGATGTACGCTTCCTCGAAGGGCCGGCCGAGGCGCTGCAACTCGAGGTAAAAGCGCCCGGGAAAGAGCCGCAGCCACGCGGCCAGCGCGCGCTCAGCGTCCGCCTCGCGCGCGTTGAGCAGCGCCCGCCCGACATCCCCCTCGCTCGCCCCGGAGAGGGCGAGGAGTCCTGCGGCGTTCTCGAGCGTCAGCCAGGCGCGCTCGATACGCGGGACACCGCGCTCCTGCCCTTCCAGGTACGCACGGCTGACGAGCCGGGCGAGGTTGCGGTAGCCCTCCGGTGTCAGGCACAGCAGCGTCAGGCGCGCGGGCGGCTGCCGCTCGCCCTCCTCGCGCACCAGCAGATCCACGCCGATGACGGGCTTCACGCCCGCCTTGAGCGCCTCGCGGTAGAACTTCACCATCGCGAAGAGGTTGTTCTGATCCGTCACCGCCACCGCCGGCATGCCGGCGGCGGCGGCGGCCGCGACGAGCTCCGGGACGCGCACGACGCTGTCGCTGAGGGAGTACTCGGTGTGCAGCCGCAGATGGACGAAACCGTGTGTCATCGGCGCGGTATTAATTCTGGTCAGCCTGCTCTGTCAAGAAATCCTCTTCCTCCTCGGAGAGGCAGCGCACCGGGCTGAAGGAGCGCCGGTGCTGCACCGTCGGCGGCCGCCGGCGCAGCGCGCTCAGATGCGCAGGCGTGCCGTAGCCCTTGTGCACGGCAAGCTCGTAGCCGGGGTAGCACGTATCGAGGGCCTCCATCATGGCATCGCGGCTCGTCTTGGCAAGAATCGAGGCGGCGCTGATCGCCGCAACGCGCGCATCGCCGGCGACGATCGCCTCGAGCGTGCACGGCAGGGGCAGATCGGCGATGCACGGGCAGCGATTGCCGTCCACGCGCACGTGCGTCGGCGCCACCGGCAGCGCCAAAAGCGCGCGCCGCATCGCGAGCATCGTGGCCTGAAAGATGTTGAGGCAATCGATCTCGTCGCGATCCGCCCAGCCGATCGCCCAGGCGAGCGCGCGTGCGCGGATGATCGGTGCCAGGTGCGCGCGCTGCGCGGGCGAGAGCGCCTTGGAGTCCGCCAGCCCGCGGATGCGCCGGTGCGGGTCGAGGATCACCGCCGCGGCCACCACCGGGCCTGCGAGCGGCCCGCGGCCCGCCTCGTCCACCCCCGCGACGCGGGTAAGATTACACCCCGGGGGCGCGCGCATCGGCGTGGCCGGCAGAGGGGGTGCGCCGCTTGAGGCACCCGAGAATCGCCTGGGCGGCACGCGCGGCGCCGTCGAGGCGCAGCGCGCGGTGAATGGTGGTGAATTCCTGCTGCAGCTCAGCCACGCGGGCGGGCTCCTCGATCTGCTCAAGCAATGCGTCCGCCAGCGCGGCGCCCCGCACCTGCTCCTGAAGGAACTCCGGCACCAGAGCACGTCCGGCCAGCAGGTTCGGCAGTGAAAAGTATCGCACCTTGACGATCCCCAGGGTGCGCAGCACGAAGGCGGTGACGGCATTGCCCTTGTAGGCCACCACCATCGGCCGACCCGTGAGCAGCGTTTCGAGCGTCGCCGTGCCGGAGGTGACGATCACGCCGTCCGCGGCCGCGAGCGCCTGCTGCGCCTCACCCTCGAGCAGGCGAATGACAGGCGCACCCGGCACTTGCGCGACTTCCTTCGCAAAAACCTCACGAATGGCCGCCGAGGCCATGGGGGCGATGAAGCCGTAGCCGGGCTTGCGCTGCGCGATGCGCCTGGCCGCCTCGACGAAGGGGGCGGCGAGGCGCGTCACCTCGGCCAGGCGGCTCCCGGGCAGCAGCGCGATCAGCGGCACGTTCGCCTCAAGTCCGAGCGCACGGCGCGCGGCCGCGCGATCGGCGCTGAGCGGAATCTGATCCGCGAGCGGGTGACCGACGAACTCGGCGCGCACGCCATGCTTGGCGTAGAACTCGCTCTCAAAGGGCAGCAGGCACAGCACCAGATCGACCGCCGTGCCGATGGTGCGCACACGTCCCTGCCGCCACGCCCAGACCTGCGGACTCACGTACTGCACGGTGGGAATGCCGGCGCGCTTTAAGTGCCGAGCGAGGCCGAGGTTAAATTCCGGCGCATCGATGCCGATGAAGACATCCGGGCGCTCCCTGAGCAGGCGCGTGCGCAGCGTGGCGCGCAGCTTAAGCAAACGCGGCAGATGGCTCAGCACTTCCGCCAGCCCCATGACCCCGAGCTCATCGGCCCGCGCCCAGGGCTCGCAGCCGGCCGCGATCATCTTGGGTCCCGCGACGCCAAAGCAGATGAGCTGCGGGACCCGCGCACGCAGCGCGCCGATCAGCGCCGCACCGAGCTGATCCCCGGAATGCTCAGCCGCGACGATCCCGACCCGCAGTGCAGCTGCCGGGGTGAGGGGCACGCCCGCGGCGTTCATCGCACCAGGCTGCGAACGGAGGCGTTAATGAAGTCAACGAACAGGCGGATCTCGGGCTGCAGCGCCGCCAGGGGCTCAAGGCGCACCACCGCCTCGGCGAGGCGCAGATCCGAGCGATACAGGATGCGGTAAGCCTCGCGGATGTTGCGCAGCTGCTCCTCGTTGAAGCCGCGACGCTTGAGGCCCTCCGCGTTGACCGCGTGCGGGGAGGCGGGATTGCCCGACACCATGACGTACGGGGGCACGTCGCGCTGCACGATGGCGCCGCCGGCCAGGAATGCGTGTGCGCCGATCTTGCTGAACTGATGCACGGCGGTAAGACCGCCCAGGATCACCCAGTCGCCGACTTCGACGTGGCCACCCAACATCGCGCAGTTGGCGAACACGGTCTGGTTGCCCACCGTGCAATCGTGCGCCACGTGCGCGTACGCCATGAAGAGGTTGTCGTTGCCGATGCGCGTGACGCCCCGATCATGCGTCGTGCCGCGGTTGACGGTGCAGGACTCGCGAAACACGTTGCGCGCGCCGATCTCAAGCCGCGTCGGCTCGCCACGATACTTCTTGTCCTGCGGCGCACTGCCGATGGAGGCGAACTGAAAGACATGGTTGTCGGCGCCGATGCTCGTCGGGCCGCCGATCACCACGTGCGGCTCGATCACCGTGCGCGCCCCGATGATGACATCGGGGCCAATGATGCTGAAAGCGCCGACGCTCACGTCCGCCGCCAGCTGCGCCTGGGGCGATACGATCGCCCGCGCGTCGATCACTTGGAGGTCTCCGGCGCGAGCATCATGTCCGCGTGCGCCGCCTCCTGCTCACCGACGAGCGCCACGGTGGAGAAGCACCAGATACCACGCAGCGAGCGCTCCAGTTGCGCCGTGAGCACCAGCTGATCCCCGGGGACCACCGGGCGGCGAAAGCGCGCATTGTTGATGCCGACGAAGTAGAAACGCGTGTTGTGATCGGGGATCACCCCGCCGGTGACGAAGCACAGGATCCCGGCCGCCTGCGCCAGCGCCTCGATGATCATGACGCCCGGCATCACCGGACGCCCCGGGAAGTGCCCGGGAAAGAACGGTTCGTTATAGGTGACGTTCTTCAGCGCGCGGATGCTCTTGCCCTTGTGCAGTTCGAGTACGCGATCGACCAGCAGGAACGGGTAGCGGTGCGGCAAGCGCTCGAGGATGGCCTGCATGTCAAGTTGAAGGCCCTCAGTCATCGTCCTGTTCCTGCTCCTGGGGAGGTTTCACACCGGCGGCCTGTTCGAGTTTACGTACGCGGCCTTCCAGCACGCCGAGGCGCTTGAAGCGTGCCACCAGGCGGCGCCACGCATGCGCTTCTTCAAACGGAATGCCGCTGGAGTATACGCCGGCGTGCTCGATGGAGTGGCTGATCATCGAGTAGCCGGTGATGACGACATCATCGGCAATGTTGATATGCCCGGCAAACCCGCAGTGACCACCGATCATGCAGCGCTTGCCGATGGTGGTGCTGCCGGAGACGCCGGTGCAGGCGGCGATCGCGGTATGCGCTCCCACGCGCACGTTGTGCGCGATCATGATCAGGTTATCGAGTTTGACGCCCTCCTCGATCACCGTGTCCTCGATGGCCCCGCGATCGATGGTCGTGTTGGCGCCGATCTCCACGTCTGCGCCCACCTGCACCGAGCCGAGCTGCGGCACCTTGAGCCAGCCGCCGCGCTGCGGGGCGAAGCCGAAACCATCGGCGCCGATGACCGCGCCGGGCTGCAGCACTGTGCGCGGGCCGATCTGTACGCCTGCTCCCAAGGTGACGCGCGCGACGAGCCGCACGTCGGCCGCGAGCCGTACGCCCGCCTCGATGAGACTGTGCGGACCGACGAAGCTGCGCGCCTCGATGAGGACGTTCTCGCCGATCATCGCGAACGCTGCCACCTGCGCGCTCGGATCTATGCGCGCGCTGGCGGCGATGAGCGCCGTGGGATGCACGCCCGGGGCGAGCGGCGGCGGCGGGTGCA
>DATHLO010000068.1:0-3990 GCA_035488075.1 Steroidobacteraceae bacterium
CGAGGGCATCACGACGCAGCTGAAGCGCGTCATGCAGCCGGGCGTGCACGTGTTGCCGCCGGGCTTCATCGACCGGCTCGCCGATGCGATCGTGAGCGTCGAGTACTACATGGAGACGCTGCAGGCCGGGCGCGCGGATCCCTGGTACATGCTCGACAACGCCCAGACCTGCGTACAGGCCCTCGAACAGCAGCCGACGCCCTCCGTACCTACGGTGCCGCCGCTCGAGCCGGGCGCCTACGCGAAGACCGTGCAGATCTCGCGCGCGCCCGCCGGGCAGCAGGACGTCGCCGGCCTCGATGCCGCGGCCCCGACGCTGGCCGCTTCCCCGGCCCCCAAGGCGCAGCCCCTCGCCGAGCACGCGGACCCGGAGCTCGTGAAGCTCTTCACCGAGGAGGCGAACGAGGAGCTGGCCAAGATCCAGCGCGGCTTCCCGGCGTGGGACGAGAATCCGCTCGAGCGCGATGCGCTCATCACCGTGCGCCGCTCGTTCCATACCCTCAAGGGCAGCGGTCGCATGGTCGGTGCCCGCGATCTGGGCGAATTCGCCTGGTCGATCGAGAACCTCCTGAACCGCGTCCTCGACAACACGCTCATCCGCTCGCCGGCCATCCTCGAGACCTTGCGCGCCGCGGTGGCCGCGCTCCCGGAGCTCATCAAGCAGCTCGAGAGCGGGGCGCCGGTACGCGCGGACCTCGTGGCGATCGCCTCGCGCGCACACGCGCTCGCGGCCGGCCGCCCGACTCATGCGCGCCCCGCGGACGATGACACGGCCGAGACATCCACCGGGCCCGGCGTCACCGGCACGCGCCGGGCGGCGGCGGTGCCGGGCACGCCGTCCCCGTCCGCAGCCGCCGCCGCGCCAGCGCGTCCAGCCCCACAGGCCCCACCGGCCGCACCCGCCCCGAGTGCGCCGCCCAAACCGCAGATCCCGGATGACACGCTGCGCGACATCTACGCGCGCGAGACCGCCACCCATGTGTCCACGGTGCGCGCCTACCTTGCGCGCGAGGCAAAGCTCCCCGGTTCGCACGCGCTGCCCGAGGAGATCTACCGCGCCTGCCATACGCTCTCGGGCAGCTCGAAGATGGCGCAGGCGCGCCACGGCATCCGCCTCGCCGAACCCCTCGATCACTGGCTGCGCCGCGCCTTCGGCAGCGGCCCGGGACTGACGGACGAGGACCTCGGCCTGCTCGCCGACTGCATGTCGGCGATGGAGTCGGTCGCCACCCATCTGGATGAGTCCACCGGCTACTTCGTCAACCACTGGCAGCTGCTCGAGCGCATCGAGCGTGCCGACAAGGCCCTCGAGCAGCGCATCGCCGCGGCCACCGCACAGGCGGAAGCCGCCGCCGCCGCGCCCGCAGGCGCGGAAGGCCCGGTTGAACCGGTCGACTTCGACCCCGAGGTCGCGGCCATCTTCACCGACGAGGCCACCGAGCTCATCGAGGCCTCCGAGCGCGCGCTCGCGGACTGGCGCGCGCAGCCGAACAGCCAGGACCTGCGCCTCGGGCTCAAGCGCCCGCTGCACACGCTCAAGGGCGGTGCCCGTATGGCGGGCATCATGCCGATGGGGGACTTAAGCCACGAGCTGGAAAACCTCGTGATGCTGGTCGACAACGGCACCGTCACCGCCGACCCGCCGCTCTTTGATGCCATCCAGGCGAGCCTGGATGAGCTCGCACGCATGCGTGAGCAGGTCGTGAACGGCCGGCGCGTGCCCCCGGCCCGCGCGATCCTCGAGCGCCTGCAAACCTTCTCGCGTCCGGCTGCGGCGGCAGCGCCGCCCGCGCCCGTGCCCCAGCCTGTGAAACAGCCGCCCGCCGCCGCGGCCGCCGCGGCGACGCCCTCGAAGGCGCCCGCGCCGACGCCGCCCTTCACGCTGACGGACGACACCGGTTCCCAGACCATGCTCGCCAAGTTCAACGCGGAGCTCCTGCTCGCGGGCGAGGAAGCGGCAAAGCCCGCCGCGGCACCGCAGGCGGCGAAACCCGCACCCGTAGCTCCCGCACCGGTAGCTCCCACGCCGGTGGCAAAGGCGCCGCCCGCGCCGGCGCCCGTGCCCGTGGCGCCGACGCCGACCGCTGCCGCCGCGCCGCCGCCGCCCGCCGAAGGCGGCTGGTCCGCGGCGGGTCCCCTGTCCGCCCCCTCACCGTTTGCGCGCTTGCGCGCGGAAACCGAAGAGGGACTGGCCGCGCCGCAGCCGGTGCCCCCGGGGCGCGAGCCCGTCGCGGGCGGGGAGCGCCAGGAAATGGCGCGCGTGGATGCGGACCTGCTCGATCAGCTGCTCAACATCTCCGGCGAAGCGAGCATCGCGCGCGCACGCCTGGAGCAGCAGCTCGGCTCGTTCGATTTCAACTTGGGTGAGCTGTCGCGCACGGTGACGCGTCTGAAGGAGCAGCTGCGCAGTCTTGAGATCGAGACCGAGGCGCAGATCCTGCACAAGCACGAGGACGAGGGCGCGCACCGCAGCGAGTTCGACCCGCTGGAGCTCGACCGCTACTCCTCGATCCAGCAGTACTCGCGCGCGCTCGCCGAAACCGCCAACGACGTGGCGAGCATCCAGCAGCTGCTCGAGAACCTCGCCAAGGACACGCAGAACCTGCTGCAGCAGCAGGCGCGCACGATCACCGAGCTGCAGAACGGGCTCATGCGCACGCGCATGGTGCCCTTCCAGCGCCACGTGCAGCGACTGGCGCGCATCGTGCGCCAGGCCGCCTCCGATACCGGCAAGCGCGCCGAGCTCATCGTCGAGGGCGCCTCGGGCGAACTCGACCGCCAGGTGCTCGAGCGCATGCTGCCGCCGTTCGAGCACATGCTGCGCAACGCGGTCGTGCACGGCATCGAGAAACCCGAGGAGCGCGTGCAGCACGGCAAGCCCGACACCGGGCGCATCCTCCTCGAGCTGCATCGCGAGGGCGCCGAGGTCATGGTGCGCCTCACCGACGATGGTGGCGGCATGAACCTCAAGGCCATCCGCGACAAGGCACTGTCACTCGGGATGATCAGCCCGGGCAACACCCTGAGCGATGAAGATGCGATGCAGCTGATCCTCGAGCCGGGCTTCTCCACCGCCGGCGCCATCACCCAGCAGGCCGGGCGCGGCGTCGGCATGGATGTGGTGGCCACCGAGATCAAGCGCCTGGGCGGCGCGCTGCACATGGAGACGAAGCAGGGCGAGGGCACGGTGTTCACCATCCGCCTGCCGCTCACGCTCGCCATCAGCCACGCCCTCGTGGTGCGCACCGACGAGGAGTACTACGCGCTGCCGCTGCCGACGGTCGAGGGCGTGCTGCGCCTGTCCAAGTCGGAAGTCACCGCGCACCTCGGGCGCGACGCGGCGGTGTTCGATTACGGCGGCCAGAAGTACCGCTTCCAGCACCTGGCGAACTTCGTGGGCCTGCCCCCCTCGGAGCTGCCCGGCCAGGACGTCACCATCCCGGTCGTGCTGGTGCGCGCCGGCGAGCACTCCACGGGGCTCGTGGCCGATGAGCTCGTTGGCAGCCGCGAGATCGTGGTGAAGTCGGTGGGCCCGCAGATCTCGGGCATCCGCGGCATCTCCGGCGCCACCATTCTCGGGGACGGGCGCATCGTCATCATTCTGGACATCGGCGCGCTGGTGCGCGCTGAGTGGCGCACGCGCGCGCAGGCACCTCCGCCGCCGCGCGAGCGCGGCGACCGGCGCACGTTTGCCATGGTGGTCGATGACTCGATCACCGTGCGGCGCGTGACGCAGCGCCTGCTCGAACGCAACGGCATGCGCGTGCTCACCGCGCGCGACGGCATGGACGCGGTGGCACTGCTGCAGGACAACGTGCCGGATGTGATCCTGCTCGACATCGAGATGCCGCGCATGGATGGCTACGAGGTCGCCGCGCACGTGCGCAACGACCCGCGCCTGAAAGACGTGCCGATCATCATGGTCACCTCGCGCGTCGGCGAGAAGCATCGCGCGCGGGCGATCGAGCTTGGGGTGGATGATTATCTCGG
>DATHLO010000069.1:0-4395 GCA_035488075.1 Steroidobacteraceae bacterium
CGGCGGCCGGCGCGGACTGCTCGTGCGGCAGCAGCTCCTGCGCGTACTCGCTGAGAAACCCGGTATGCAGCGGACCGCTGCGGAAACGCGGGTGTCGCAGCACCCGTTCCAGGTAGTCGATGTTGGTGGGCACGCCGAGCAGCACCGTGGAGCGCAGCGCATCCGCCAGAGTGTCCGCCGCAGCCGCGCGGCTCGCGCCGTAGGCGATGAGCTTGGCGAGCAGGGAATCAAAGGCCGGCGTGATCGCCTGCCCCGCCCGGATGCCCCCATCGAAGCGCAGGTTTGCCCCCTCAGGCACGCGCAGTATGCCGATACGCCCGGTCGCCGGACGAAACTCATGCTCCGGCTCCTCGGCACAGATGCGACACTCGATGGCGTGGCCGCGCGGCTCAAGGTCGCGCTGCGCCATCGAAAGTGCGCCTCCGGCGGCGATGCGCAACTGCTCGGCGACCAGGTCAACGCCGAGCACGTACTCGGTAACCGGGTGCTCCACCTGCAGGCGCGTGTTCATCTCGAGGAAGTAAAAGCTGCCGTCCGGGGCCAACACGAACTCCACGGTGCCGGCGTTGCGATAGCGCGCGGCACTGGCCAGTCGCACGGCCGCAGCGCAGATCCCCCGGCGCAGCTCCGCGGGCAGATTCGGCGCCGGGGACTCCTCGATGATCTTCTGGTACCGGCGCTGCAGGGAGCACTCACGCTCGAACAGGTGCACGACATTGCCCCGCCCATCCCCGAGTACCTGAACCTCAATGTGGCGCGGCCGCTCGGTGTAGCGCTCCGCGTACACCCGGCCGTCACCGAAGTAGCGCTGCGCCTCGGCCGCGGCGAGGCGCAGGCTCTCGGAGAGCTCCGTGGCGCTGCGCACGATGCGCATCCCCTTACCCCCGCCACCCGCGGCGGCTTTGATGAGGAGGGGGAAGCCGATCTGCGCGGCCTGCGCCGCAACGCTGCCCGCATCGGAGGCGACGATGCTCGGGGCCACCGCCACCCCCTGCTCAAGGGCGAACGCGCGCGCATGGATCTTGTCGCCCATCAGGCGCATGGCCTGCGCGTCCGGCCCGACAAAAGTAAGACCCACGCCCGCAACGCGCTCGGCAAACGTGGCGTTCTCCGACAGGAATCCGTAGCCCGGATGGATCGCGTCCGCGTCGGTGCGTTTGGCGGCCGCGACGATCTGCGCTTGATCCAGGTACGCCGCGCTCGGTATCTCCGCCTCCAGCTGTACGGCGGCGTCGGCCAGCTGCACGTGCGGCGCCGCGCGATCCTCATGGTGATACACGGCGACGCTGGCAATGCCCTCGGCGCGCAGCGTGCGCAGGATGCGGCAGGCGATCTCGCCGCGATTCGCAATGAGCACGCGCCGCAGCATCAGGCGGCCCCGGAGCGCTGGCGGCGGCGCGGCGCGCTCAGGCCCTCCAGCCGTTGTACGGCTTGCTCGAGTCGCACCACCGAGACCGCGACACTCGCCTCCGGGCGCCGTCCCACCCGCGCCAGACCCTGATAAATGAGATTGG
The DNA here is from genome assembly GCA_035488075.1 of Steroidobacteraceae bacterium. GTDB lineage: Bacteria > Pseudomonadota > Gammaproteobacteria > Steroidobacterales > Steroidobacteraceae > 13-2-20CM-66-19. Next base: position 1,515 of record DATHLO010000069.1, read on the forward strand.
TGATGGCATCGGCCGCCTCATCGGGCGAGAACTGGCCCTCGCCACGCAGATACGCCCAGGTGTGGTGCTCGGCGCAGCCGAAGATCATGTCGCGCACGATTTGCAGCGGTATCTTCGCCTGAAACTCCCCGCGCGCGACGCCCTCCTTGATGACCGCAAGGGTGCGCCGCGTATAGCGCTGATTGAGGCGAAAGACACTCGATTGCCGGTATTGCGGCCACGGCCGCAGTTCATGGACGATCAGGCGGCACATGGCCGGATCGCCATGAATGACGCTGAGGTGCTTCCAGATCAGAAACCGCAGTCGGTTCCAGGTGCCGCGTACCCCCTGCAGCTGCCGCTCATAATCGGCAAAGATGTTTTCGTAGAAGGCTTCGACGACCTTGATGAGCAGGTCCCGCTTGGTGGGGAAGTAGCGGTACAGGGTGCCTTCCACCACACCGGCCTCCTCCGCGATCTGCGCGGTCGAGGTCTCCGCGTAGCCTTTCTCGCAAAAAATGGCGCGCGCCGCGCGCATGATGTCGGCCACCCGCTCATCGCGCGACAGCCGTTCGCGCCGCCGCCCGCCGCGTGCGCGCACTGTCATGGCGCGGCACCGAGCAAGCCGCCGGCCTGCAGCCACGTCCGTGGCACGCGCACCGGCAGGTCCATCAGAATCTGCGCGTAGCTTTTTCCCTGCGGATCGTACCGCAAGGAAGCAACGCCCCCGCCGCCGAGCGCGCGGCGCAGAACGAAGTTCCAGCCGCCCAGTCCCGGCCAGTCGTAACGCTCGACGTCGCCTTCGACCAGATGAGCCAGATAGGTGCGCACGACTTCGGGGGTCAGCGCCTCAGCGAGCAGCGGCATGAACTCCGGCCGCCGCGCGAGCACGCTGATATTGGCGGTATCTCCCTTATCGCCGCTGCGGCCGTACGCGAGTCGTACGAGCGGCACTTCCTCGCTGGCGCCGCCCCGCTCGCGCGCCGCCTGCGCCGTGCTGGCGGCGGGACGGGCACTGGCTGAGGCGCGGGGCAGCGGCGGCGGCGAATCGGCCGGCAGCGCGAGCGCCACGGTGCGCGCTGCCCCGTGCGCCTCGTAAATCTCGACCTGGGCGCTCACCTGCACCTTGGGCACCAGGCAGGACGCCAGGCGCACGAGGGGCTGTACGGCGGGTCGTCCGCCGGCGAAGCCCGTGATCCCCTGGGCCATGGAAGTGGCGGACGGGAAGATCTCCCGCGCAAACAGCTCGAGCGCCTGCTCTTCGGCATGCGCCACGGCGATCTTCAACACCACCTCGCGCGTACGCTCGTGCCGCGCATGCACGCCGTACATCGCCTCGGTCCCCAGCACTTCCACCGAGACGGCGCGATAGTCCGCCAGGGAGTTCTCGGCGAACAGCCGCCGTGTGCGCTTAAGAATCGCGGCGGCAACGTGCCGCGCCTTCTCGGCGGCATCCTGACCCACGATCATCAAGGTCGCCGTACAGCGATAGCCGTCCGCGTAGGTGAGGCTCGCCTTGTAGTGCGCGGTGGCGGGCAGTCCCCGGGCACCGCTCACGCGCACACGGTCCGCCCCCAGCTCTTCGAGCTTCACGGCCGTGAAGTCGCAGACCACATCCGGGAGCAGGTACCGGGCCGGATCGTGCACCTCGTAGGTGATCTGCTCGGCCACGGTGGCCACGCTCACCCGTCCCCCGGTTCCGATGGGCTTGGTCACGACGAACGTGCCGTCTGCGGAACACTCGACGATCGGGTAGCCCATGTCGTCCCACTGGGCGGCCAGCGCGCGCCAGTCGGTGGCGATGCCGCCGGTGGCCTGCGGACCGCACTCGATGATGTGGCCCGCCAGGCTCCCGAGCGCCAGTCGATCCAGCTCGCTCGCGCGCCAGCCGAAGGCGTGAATCAGGGGTGCGAGCGCGAGCGCACTGTCCGCGCAACGGCCCGTGATGATGACCTGCGCGCCCTCCTTGAGCGCCTGCGCGATCGGAAAGGCTCCGAGGTAGGCGTTCGCGCTCGCCACCTGCACGGGCAGCGGTCGGCCGCTTTCCAGGTCAGTGACGCCTGAGGCGCGCAGCCGCGCCAGCTCGTCGCTGACGTCATCCCCCAGCACCACGGCAACCGTGAGCGGCACGCCAAGCTCGCCCAGTACGGCCCGCAGTGCCGCGGCGCAGGCGCGCGGGTTGACGCCGCCGGCGTTCGCGATGACCTTGATGCCGCGTGCGGCGATCTCAGCTGCCAGCGGGCGCATGACGGCGTCGATAAAGTCCGGCGTATAGCCGAGTTCCGGGCGCTTGCGCCGCGCGCGTGCGAGCAGCGACAGGGTGATCTCGGACAGGTAGTCCAGCACCAGCACGTCGATGTCGCCGTGGCGCACCAGCTGCGCCGGGCCGGCCGCGCTGTCGCCCCAGAATCCGCAGCCACAGCCGATGCGCAATGCAGTGCTCCGCATCTAATGAGTCCACCTCACTTAGGCCTGGAAGTCAATTAGTTCGACCGGTTTCTAGACATGCTGAGCATTACTCATTAGTCTTCCAGCCACTGCCCTTGCGAAGGGATCCGTGTATGCCCGAGCCCATCGCGCCGCCGGCGACTTCCAGCCCCCCGCTGGCGTTCGACCTGTCCGCCGAGCAGCGGGCGATGCTCGAAGCTGCCAGCGACTATGCCCGGCGGGAGCTGTACCCCCTGGCCGCGCGCATGGATAAGGAGGAATGGTGGCCCGCGGCGGCCTTCGCCCAGCTCGGCGCCGAGGGCTATCTCGGTGTCACCGTGCCCGAGCAGTACGGCGGCGCGGGCGCCGATCTCTTCACGAGCGGCCTCGTGCTGCAGGGGTTTTCGCGCTGGAACCATGCGCTCGGGCTCGCCTGGGTGGCGCACGACAATCTGTGCGTCAACAACATCTACCG
>DATHLO010000070.1:0-8900 GCA_035488075.1 Steroidobacteraceae bacterium
TCCGCCTGCCCGCGCAGAAACTCCGGCCAGCTGGTGTAGGGCCGCGGCAGCATGTGCAGCGGCTGCGTCATCAGCAATTGCCACAGCGGGCCTTCGAATTGTGCCGGCGGCCCCACCTCCTCGTCCGCCTCAACCGCGAGCGTGCCGAGGATGGCGTCCCAGAGCGTCTGCTGCACGCGGTCGTGGTAGGTGCGCACCAGGCGGTAGGCGACGGAGTCGACACTCGCGCGCCCGTTCCAGCCTGCCAGCAGTCGCCGCAGCTCGAGGCGCTGCGGCTTACCCTGCACGCTCTTTTCATCGAGCAGCGACAGCAGCAGGCTCTGCCAGCGAGCGAGGAATTTCGCGCGGTCATCGAGCTGGATCTGCAGCATGTCGGCCGGCTTGACGTTGCCTTGCAGTGCCATGAGGTCGTCGCGAATCTGGCCGGCGCGCGCCCCCAGATCGTATTCCGAGCCAAGGCTCGCCACGTGTCCGCCGATGAGCTCGAGCTGGCGCGGATCGGAAGCGACCCGTGCGTTCGCCGACCACAGCCGCCCGGCCGGGGGATCCATGATGCGCGGGTGTTCGCGCGAGTCAGTCCACGCGCCGGTGCCGCGCGCGCGGTCCGCTCCGGTATCGGCCGGGATGCGCCCGAAGATCGTCCAGCCGATGTGCCCCTCGCGATCGCCCACCATCAGATTCTGCTCGGGCATGCCCATCTCGGGCGCGAGCGCGAGCGCCTCCTCGACCGAACTCACCTGCTCGAGCTTCATGAGGTTCATGTTGGTCGCGTCCGGGCGCTGTGCGAGCCAGGAACCGAACCAGCACGAGTGCGTGGCCGCATCGACGCGCACGAGCAGACCGCGCGGTCCGGAACGCACCAGCTCCACTGCGGGCGCCGCGCCGTGCACCAGGATCTCTTCGCGCACCACCGCCAGCGCCACGGTGCCCCCGGGCGTGCGCATGCCCTGTTCGTCCACGGCGCTGCATTCCGCGCGCTCCACGGCGAGCCAGTCCCCGTAGCTGTTGGTGAAGCCCCAGGCGATGCGCCCGTTCGAGCCGGCGACCAGGAGCGGCGTGCCCGGTAAGGTCACCCCGTTCAGATCGAGCGGCGAGGCAGGGCCCGTGCCGGTCACCTTGAGGCGCGCGTGGTACCAGATGGTCGGCACTCGCTGATTCAGGTGCATGTCGTTGGCGATAAGAGCCGCGCCGCTGGCGGTGAGGCGACCAGCCACGGCCCAGTTGTTGCTGCCGGCCTCCGTCACGCGCTCGCCAGGGGCTGCGGCCGCGGACGCTGCCGGCGCGGCGCGCAGGTCGAGCACGCCGGCATCCGGCACGGGCGCCTCGGCCGCGGGCGGCTCCGGCGCACTCGCGTCCGGGGCATCCCAGCTGGTGCCGCGCGGGTACAGGAACTGCATGGCGCATTTCCAACCCGCCTCACACACCGGACCGCCCAGGCGCTCGTTGATCTCACGCCGCAGGATCTCGCGCCGGAAGCCGTTGATCTGCAGATCCCACCACATGGCATAGGCCACGAGCATGGCGTCCTCGGTGCGCCAGGCGGCCGGCTTCTGCCCGAGGAGCCAGTACTCCCACGGGCGCGCACGCAGTGCCGCAACGCCGGCGTTGACGCCGCGCGTGTACGCCTCGAGCACGGCGCGCTGCTCCGCACTTGCCTGGGCGATCACCTGCCGCGCGAGAGTGCGGAACCTGAAAAGCCGCGCCTTGCGATCCTGCTCAAGTGCCACCGGACCGAAGAGTTCCGCGAGCTCCCCGGCCGCGAGGCGCCGCGAGAGGTCCATCTCGAAGAAGCGATCCTGGGCGTGGAGGAAGCCGGTCGCGAAGGCAAGATCGCGCCGATTGGCGGCCTCGATCGTCGGCACGCCGCGCGCATCGCGGGTGATGCGTACCGGGGCGGCGAGCTCGGCCTGTCGCAGCTGCCCGTCGAGCCGCGGCAGCGAGCCGCGCAGGCACAGGTAGGCGCCCAGCAGGAGCGCAAGCAGCAGCAGCGCGCACAGCACGCCGAAGTACTTCAGCTTTCGCATGCGCGTGTCTTCGGGCTCGCTAGTCCAGCGTGACCTTGAGGATCTGCATCGAGTTCGTGCCACCCTCGACGCCGGACAGCTCACCCTTGGTGAGAATCACGAGGTCGCGCCTCTTCACCAGGCGCAGCTCGAGCAGACGCGTGAAGAGCGCGCGGTAGAGCACTTCTGTGGATTTGTCCTGACCGGTGACATCGAAAATCACCGGGTACACACCGCGGTAGAGCGTCACGCGCCGCCGCGTCGCCTCGTGGCGCGTGAACGCGTACACGGGGATATCCGAGCGGATGCGCGACATCCACAGCGGCGTGGCGCCCGATTCGGTGAGTGCGACGATCGCGCGCACCTTCATGTGATTGGCCGTGTAAGTGACGGCCATGGCGATCGCCTCTTCCGTGCCCTTGAATTCGCTCTCCGTGGCACGCTGCCGGAAGCGCGGGTGCTGCAGCTGGTACTTCTCCGCCCCCACGATGACCTGCGCCATCGCTTCCACCGCCTTAACCGGGTAGCGCCCGGTGGCGCTCTCGGCTGACAGCATGACCGCATCGGTGCCGTCCATGACGGCGTTGGCGACGTCGCTCACCTCGGCGCGCGTTGGCAGCGGATTGTGGATCATCGACTCCATCATCTGCGTCGCCGTGATGACGACACGATTGCGTGTGCGGCTCTCGTGGATGATGGTCTTCTGCAGCCCGGTGAGCTCCGCGTAGCCCATCTCCACGCCCAGGTCGCCGCGCGCGACCATGACGACGTCGGACGCCTCGATGATGCCACTGAGATTCTCCACCGCCTCGTGCCGCTCGACCTTGGCGACGAGGCGCGCCTCCCCGCCGGCCGTGCGCAGCAGGCTGCGCGCCTCCTCCATGTCGGCGGCGCTGCGCACGAAGGATACGGCGAGGTAGTCGATGCCCTCCTCGGCCGCAAAGCGGATGTCCTCGCGGTCGCGCTCCGAGATCGCCGGCGCGGAAATGCCGCCGCCCTGGCGGTTGAGTCCCTTGCGGTCCGAGAGCTCCCCGCCCACCCGCACGCGCGTCTCGATCGTGGTGCCGCCCACACGGGCGACATCGAGCACGATCTGCCCATCATTGAGCAGCAGCGTGTCGCCGGCGCCGACGTCACGCGGCAGGTTCTTGTAGGCCACGCCGACGCAACTAACGGTGCCGCCCTTGGGGTCAAGCTCGGTATCGAGCGTGAACGGTGCGCCCTCGGTGAGCTGCACGCGCCCGTCGCGGAAGCATTCGATGCGGATCTTCGGCCCCGCCAGATCCATCAGCACGCCGACGCAGCGGTCGGCGCGGTGCCCGGCCTCGCGCACCATCGCCAGGCGCCGGCGACGGTCCGCCGTCGTGCCGTGGGAGGCGTTCAGCCGCACCACGTCCACGCCCGCATGCATCATCTGGGTAAGCACGGCAACATCATCGGTCGCTGGCCCCAGGGTGGCGACGATCTTGGCGCGCCGCAGTGTGGCGGGCGAGGCTTTGTCAGCCACGCGCACGCTCTTCGAGCACGGCGACCGCCGGCAGCGTCTTGCCCTCCACGAACTCGAGAAACGCACCCCCGCCGGTGGAGACGTAGGACATGCTGTCCTCGACCCCGTATTTCTCGATGGCGGCGAGCGTATCGCCGCCGCCGGCCAGGGAGAAGGCCTTGCCGCGCGCGATGGCCTGAGCGATCGCACGCGTGCCCTCGCCGAACTGCTCGAACTCGAACACCCCCACCGGTCCATTCCAGACAATGGTGCCGGCGGCCTGCAGCAGCGTTGCGTAGTGATCGGCGCTGTCGGGCCCGATGTCGAGAATCATCTCATCGGGTCGCACCTCGTTCACGCCGCGCACGTCGGCGTGTGCGGTGGAGGCGAACTCCCGCGCCACGACGACATCGGTGGGCAACGGAATCGCCGTGCCGCGCGCACGTGCCTTGTCCATGAGGCGGCGCGCCACATCGAGCATGTCGTTCTCGCACAGCGAGCGGCCCACGTCGACGCCGGTCGCGGCCAGAAAGGTATTGGCGATGCCGCCGCCCACGATGAGCTGATCGACGCGCTCGAGCAGCGATTCGAGCACCATCAGCTTGGTCGAGATCTTCGAGCCGCCCACGATTGCCACCAGCGGGCGCGCCGGCTCCTTCAAGGCACGCTCGAGCGCCTCGAGTTCCCCGACCAGCAGCGGCCCGGCGCAGGCGACCGGCGCAAAGCGCGCCACGCCGTGGGTGCTCGCCTCGGCGCGGTGCGCGGTGCCGAAGGCGTCCATGACGAATACCTCGCACAGGGCGGCCATGCGGCGCGCCAGCGGCTCCTCGTCACGCTTCTCGCCGCTGTTGAAGCGCACGTTCTCACACAGTACGGCGCTGCCGGCCGCGCAGTCGACGCCGTCCAGCCAGTCCTTGCGCAACGGCACGGGCTTACCGAGCAGTTCCGAGAGGCGCGTCGCCACGGGTGCGAGGCTCAGCGCCGGGTCATACACGCCCTCCTTCGGCCGTCCGAGATGCGAGAGGATGAACACCTTGGCGTGCTGATCGAGCGCGTAGCGGATGGTGGCGAGGGAGGCGCGGATGCGCGCATCGCTCGTCACGCTGCCATCCTGCACAGGAACGTTGAGGTCTTCGCGGATGAGGACCCGCTTGTTACGCAGGTCCGTGTCCGTCATCCGCAATACCCTCATGGGGCCTTCGACCACGCGAGCGTGGTGTCGAGCATGCGGTTGGAGAACCCCCACTCGTTGTCGTACCAGGCGCATACCTTCACCAGCGTGCCGTCGATCACTTTGGTCAGTGTCGCATCGAACACCGAGGAGTGCGCATCGTGGTTGAAATCGACCGAAACCAGCGGAGCATCGTTGTACGCGAGGATCTTGTGCAGCGGGCCGGCCGCGGCCGCCTGCTTGAGCGCCTGGTTCACTTCCTCGACCGAGGTGGCGCGCTTGGCGGTGAAAGTCAGATCCACGAGCGACACGTTGATGGTCGGCACGCGCACGGAGAAGCCATCGAGCTTGCCCTTCAGCTCCGGCATCACCAGTCCGACTGCGGCCGCAGCCCCGGTCTTGGTCGGGATCTGCGACATGGTCGCCGAGCGTGCCCGGCGCAGGTCCGAGTGGTAAACGTCGGTGAGCACCTGATCGTTGGTGTAGGAGTGGATGGTCGTCATGATCCCGGCGCTCACGCCTACCCGCTCGTGCAGCACCTTCACCACCGGTACGAGGCAGTTGGTGGTGCAGGAGGCGTTGGAAATCACGCTGAAGCTGCTCTTGAGCACCCCGTGATTCACGCCATAGACGATCGTCGCGTCCACATCCTCGCCGCCGGGCGCGGAGATCACCACGCGCTTGGCACCGCCCTTCAGGTGCGCGCTCGCCTTCGCCTTGCTGGTGAAAAGACCGGTGCACTCGAGCACGTAGTCGGCGCCCACTTCACCCCAGGGAAGCTTGGCCGGATCACGCTCGGCAAACACGCGGATGCGATCGTCGTTGACCACCATGTAGTCGCCGTCGACCCGCACTTCACCGTGAAACCTGCCGTGCACCGTGTCGTAGCGGGTGAGGTGCGCATTGGCCTTGGGGTCACACAGGTCATTGAGCGCGACGATCTGCAGCTCGCCCGTGCGCTGGCCCTCGTACAGTGCCCGCAGCACGTTGCGCCCGATGCGCCCATACCCGTTGATCCCGACCTTGATTGCCATGCGCCCTATGCCTCCAGGAGTTCGCGGACTTGCCGCACGATATTATCGGCAGTGAAGCCAAAATGTGGGAACACATCGGCGCCCTTGCCGGAGGCGCCGAAGCGATCGATGCCGATGACGCGCCCGGCGAGGCCGACGTAGCGCCACCAGCACTGCGTCGCGCCCGCCTCGACCGCCAGGCGCCGCGTCACGGCCGCGGGTAGCACGCTGTCGCGGTAGGGCGCGTCCTGGGCCTCAAAGGTCTCGGTGGAGGGCATCGACACCAGGCGCACGCGCCGCCCGGTGCCGTTGAGGGTATTGACAGCCTGGGCGGCGATACCGATTTCCGAGCCTGTGGCGATCACCAGGCACTCCGGGGTGCCGCTCGGCTCGATGAGCACGTAACCGCCGCGGCGGATACTCTCGAGCTGCGCCGGGGTGCGCGGCTGCTGCGGCAGCGCCTGACGCGTGAGCACGAGCGCCGTGGGTCCGTGGCGCTCGATCGCGAGCGTCCAGGCGAGGGCTGTTTCCGCCGCATCGCAGGGTCGCCACAGGTTCAGGTGCGGCATGGCGCGCAGGCTGCTCAGGTGCTCAATCGGTTGATGTGTGGGCCCATCTTCCCCCAGGCCGATGGAATCGTGCGTGTACACCAGGATCACGCGCTGCTGCATGAGGCAGGCAAGCCGCACGGCATTGCGGGCGTAATCGGAGAACACCAGGAAAGTGCCCCCGTACGGGATGAAGCCCCCGTGCAGCGCAATGCCGTTCATGATCGCAGTCATGCCGAACTCGCGCACGCCGTAATGCAGGTAATCCCCGCTCTCATCGGCCGCCGTGATGGTCTGCGCACCCATGAAAAGCGTGCTGTTTGAGCCGGTCAGGTCGGCGGAGCCGCCGAGCAACTCCGGCAACTCCGGTGCGAGCACGTTGAGCGCCGCCTGCGAGGACTGGCGCGTGGCCTGCGGGGCGCTTTGCTTGCGCAGCGTCTCAAGCACCAGGCGCGCCGTGTCGCCCCAGTTCTGCGGCAGGTCCCCGCGCGTGCGCCTCTGGAACTCTTCGGCCAGATCCGGGTGCGCCTTGGCATAGCGGGCGAACAGCTCGGCCCAGGCCTGCTCGCGCTCCCCGCCTGCCTTGCGGTGATCCCACGCGGCGCGTATCTCCCCGGGAACCTCGAACGGCGCGTAAGCCCAGCCGAGCGTCTTGCGCGCTGCCTGCACCTCTTCGGCGCCCAGCGCCTCCCCGTGCGCCTCCTTGGTGCCCTGCCTGTCTGGCGCGCCAAAGCCGATGATGGTCTTGCAGCAGATGAGCGACGGACGCTCATGTTCCGCGCGCGCCGCACGCAGCGCCTTCTCCACCGCCGCGGCGTCGAGTCCGTCGACGTCCGGCAGCACGTGCCAGCCGTAGGCAGCGAAGCGCTTCGGGGTATCGTCGGTAAACCAGCCGACCACCTTGCCATCGATCGAGATACCGTTGTCGTCGTAGAAAACAATGAGCTTGCCCAAGCCCAGCGTGCCGGCGAGCGAGCACGCCTCGTGCGATACGCCCTCCATCAGGCAGCCGTCGCCGCAGAAGGCATAGGTGTAGTGATCGACGATGTCGAGCCCGTCGCGATTGAACTGCAGCCCGAGCATTTTCTCCGCGAGCGCCATGCCGACCGCGTTCCCAAGCCCCTGCCCGAGCGGCCCGGTCGTGGTCTCGATACCGAGCGGCAGGTCATGCTCCGGGTGGCCGGGCGTCTTGCTGCCCAGCTGGCGGAAGCCCTTGATGTCCTCGATCGTCAGCGGGTAACCGGTGAGATAAAGAACCGAATACAGCAGCATCGAGCCGTGACCGTTGGAGAGCACGAAGCGGTCACGGTCAGCCCATTGGGGATGGTCCGGGTTGTAGCGCAGAAAATCGCGCCACAGCACCTGCGCGATGTCCGCCATGCCCATAGGCATGCCGGGGTGGCCTGAGTTGGCCCGCTGCACAGCGTCCATGGACAGTGCGCGGATGGCGTTGGCAAGTTCGCGGGGAGTGCTCATGCGGCTTCTGTCAGCGGCTCATGGCCGCGCTGGAAAGGATCGGCAGACTTAAACGGCGCCGGGCGCGCTTAAGCTGCGCGCGCCGGCGGGGCGCGCATTTTCCACCAGTCGCGCCCGATGCTCAATCGCTCCCGGCCGCGTAGCCCCACCGCTCGAGCTTGCGCAGGACCGCCGCCCCCCGGGGGGCTGCGGCTGGCATAAGTTCCCGCCGCGATGGAGCCTGAGCGTGGGCGTGCTTCACACTTCGCAAGCCCGGCGGTGCGAAACGGTACCGCTCGTGTCGCTTGCGAGTGACGCTGCGGCGCAGGGGACCTGGTTCACTGCAGGTGCGCAAAAGGCTCTGATAGGCTGACTCACATGAGCCTGCTACGGCTGACCCATTTCACCGATCCGCACCTGTATGGTGAGGCGGACGAGTCGCTGCGGGGCGTGGCGACGCTGCCGGCGCTGAGCAAGGCGATCGCTCACGCACAGGGGCGCGACTGGCCGCCCGATGCGGTGCTGGTCACCGGTGACCTGGTGCAGGATGACCCGGCCGGTTATCCGCATTTTCGGCGCCTGTTCGGCAGCCTCGGGCTGCCGGTGCTGTGCCTGCCCGGCAATCACGACGAACCGCGGGCGATGAAGCGCGCGCTTACCGGCGCGCCCTTCGTGCTCGGCGGCCATGTCGATATGGGACGCTGGCGCATCGTGCTGCTCGACAGCTGCATCCCCGGCTCCGCCGGCGGAGCGCTGAGCGCACAGGAACTGGCGCTGCTGGATGAGGCGCTCGGGGGCGCCGGCGCGCGACACTGCCTGGTGTGCCTGCACCACCACCCGGTGCCCATGTCGAGCCGCTGGCTCGATAGGGTCGGGCTCAGCAATGCAGCCGAGTTCCTGCACCTGATCGATCAACACAAGAACGTCCGTGCGATCGTGTGGGGCCATGTGCACCAGGCGTACGATGCGCTGCGCAAGGGCGTACGGTTGCTCGCCACGCCCTCCACCTGCGCACAGTTCTTGCCCAACTCCGATGACTTCGCGGTCGATCGACGGCCGCCGGCCTATCGGACCCTGGAGCTGCGCGCCGATGGTTCGTTAGTGACGGAGGTCGTGTGGGTCGAACAGCACTGCGGTGGCTCCTCGCGCTCGGCCTGCTCGGCAGCCTGAACGTCTACGCGGCGAGCCCGGTATGGGCCGTGCGCGGCGCACATAACACCGTCT
>DATHLO010000071.1:0-3700 GCA_035488075.1 Steroidobacteraceae bacterium
TCACATCGAGGTGCGCCAGGTGCAGGAGCTGTAAGAAGCGCGCGCATGCCCGCAGCAGAAGCCCAGCTGGAAGCTCTGTTCCGGCGCGAAGCCGGCAACATCAGCGCCTGGCTGGCGCGTCTGCTCGGGCCGGCGCGGCTCACGCTGATCGAGGACGCCGTGCAGGACGCCTTTGGCGCGGCGCTCGCGCAGTGGCCCTTCGAGGGTACGCCTGAGAAGCCGGCGGCGTGGCTTGCGATCGCGGCGCGCAACAAGGCGCTCGATCGCATCCGCAGCGAGGCGCGCCTCGATTCCCTCGATCCCGCGGATGAAGCGGCCGCCTGGCGGCTCGGCTTCTCCAACCCCGAGGACACGGGCAAAGCCGATGACACGCTGGCACTCATGTTCGTGGCCTGTCACCCGGCGCTCAATGCCGCCGAGCAGGCCATGCTCACGCTGCAGACCGTGTGCGGCTTCAATCCGCGCGAGATCGCGCGCGCGTATCTGTCCACCCCCGAAGCGGTGACGCAGCGCCTGGTGCGCGCCAAGCGACGCCTCCGCGAGCTCAAACCCGCCTTCGAAATCCCCGAAGGGGGCGAGCTCGCCGAGCGGCTGCCCGCGCTCCTGAACGCGATCTACCTCCTCTTCAACGGCGGCTACACCGCCGCGGAGGGCGAGGCGCTCATGCGCCGGGAGCTGTGCGCCGAGAGCCTGCGCCTGGTGTCGCTCCTGTGTGAGCATCCGGCCACAGCCAGCGGCGAGAGCCACGCGCTCGCAGCGCTCGTGTGCTTTCACCACGCACGCGCCGCGGCACGTACGGCCGAGGAAGGCGCCCTGGTGCTGCTCGAGGAGCAGGACCGCACGCGCTGGGATTACGCGCTCATCCACCGCGGGTTTACGCACCTGAAGCGCGCGATGTCTTCCGCGACGCTCACCGCGCTGCACCTGGAAGCGGGGATTGCCTCGGTGCACGTGAGCGCCGCGCGCTTTGCCGATACCGACTGGGAGGCGCTTGCGCGTTACTACCGTGCGTTGCTGGAGCTCAAGCCAACCGTGGTGGTGCGCGTCAACGCGGCCCTGGTGAGCGCTTATGCGCACGGGCCCGCGGTGGGGCTGGCGCAGCTGGATGAGCTCTCAGGCAATGCCAGCCTGAGTGACTACGCGCCTTATCACGCAGCGCGCGGGGAGCTGCTGAAAAGACTCGGGCGTCCCGCGGAAGCCGCGGAGGCGCTGCGCCGGGCGCTCACCTGCCCGATCAACGGCGCCGAGCGTGCGCACCTGTCAGCCGAGCTGACCGCCGTGGCGCGCAATCCTGCCGCCTCGGCGGGTCTGAATTAGTCGTAACAGGGTCCGGTCTCGCGCACCTCGATCGTGGCCCACTCGGCCGCGGGACACTCGTCGGCAAAGCGCAGCGCCTCGGCGCGCGTGTCGCAGTCGATGAGGAAGAAACCACCGATGAGTTCCTTGGACTCGGTGAAGGGTCCGTCGAGGAGCTGCCCTTTGCCACCGGGTTTCTCAAAGCGCACCGCATCGCTTTTGAGCGAGTCGCTCGCCACGAGCACGCCGCGCTGCCTGAGGGAGTCCGTGTAGTCGACCATGCGCTGATACAGGTCGTGACCCTGCGCATCGGTGCGCGCCCGCCTCTGGCCGCGCGGCTCCACGATCAACAGCATGTACGACATGACTTTCCGTTCCTTCGCTTAAGAGTGCACAAGAACCTTCAGGACTGCTGCGCGCATGCCGCAGCGCGGCGTTCCAGGAGCGCCCGCTCACGCGCGTTGCGGGTGAGTTCCGCGGCGTGCTCGAACTCAATGCGCGCCTCAGAGTAGCGTCCGAGCCGGCTGAGCAGGTCCGCCCGCACGCTCGGCAAGAGGTGATAAGCCTCGAGCTCACCGCCGGCCACGAGCTCATCGGTCAGCGCGAGACCCGCCGCCGGGCCGTAGGCCATGGCGACCGCCACCGCGCGGTTGAGCTCGATGACCGGCGAGTGCACGTTGCGCGCAAGCTCGTCGTAGAGCACCGTGATGTTCACCCAGTCGGTCTCGCTCGCCTCGGCCGCGCGCGCATGGCAGGCCGCGATCGCCGCTTGCAGCAGATACGGACCCCGCGACTCGCCCAGCGCTTCCCCGCGCGCGAGCGCGAGCAATCCGCGGTGGATCAGGAGCCGGTCCCACTGCGCACGGTTCTGCTCCATGAGCAGCACCGGCTCGCCCTGCGCTCCCACGCGGGCGCGCAGGCGCGAGGCCTGCATCTCCATGAGCGCCACGAGCCCGTGCACTTCGCTTTCCCCGGGTGCGAGTTCCGCGAGGATGCGCCCGATCCGCAGCGCCTCCTCGCACAGCCCCGGGCGTATCCAGTCCTCGCCGGCGGTGGCGGAATAGCCCTCGTTGAAGATGAGGTAGATGACTTCGAGCACGGAGGACAGCCGCTCGTGCAGCTCCGAGCGCGGCGGCAGCTCGAACGGTACCTGCGCCGCGTTCAGCGCGCGCTTGGCGCGCACGATGCGCTGCGCGATGGTCGGCTCGGGCACGAGAAACGCCCGCGCAATCTCGGCCGTCGTGAGTCCCCCGATGAGCTTGAGCGTGAGCGCGGTGCGCGCCTGGGTGGATAAGAGCGGATGGCAGGCGATGAAGATGAGCCGCAGGAGGTCATCCCCGATCTCATCCTGCGCCTGGGCCTGCACCGCGTCCGTACTGAACTCTTGTTCCATTTCAAGCTCGTGGCCGAGGAGCGCGTGCTTGGTCTCGAGCATCCGGCGGCGGCGCAGCTGATCGATCGCGCGGTTGCGGGCGGCGGTGATGAGCCAGGCGCCCGGGTTCTCGGGAATGCCGCTCACCGGCCACACCTCGAGCGCGCTCACGAGCGCATCCTGCGCCAGCTCCTCCGCAAGCCCCACGTCGCGCACGCGCCGCGCGAGTGAGGCGATGAGACGGGCGGATTCGATCCGCCAGACCGCCTCGATCGCGCGATGGGTCTCCGTGACCGTCATGGTCACGGATGACACCATCCTGACTAAAGTGGCGCAAGCCAAGTGCGTCCGTTCAGGCTGGAAGCGGCTTTTCGCAGTTGACCATCCAGGGCACCCCGAAGCGATCCGTGCACATGCCAAAGCCGTGCGCCCAGAATGTCGGCCCGAAAGGCATGACGACCGTGCCGTCCCGGGCGAGGGCCGTGAAGACCCGTTCGGCCTCGGGCAGCTCCGGGACCGTGGCAAGAACATTAAACCCCTGCGGCTTCTGGTAGCGCTCACCGGGCGCATCGCAGCCCATGACCGCGTGGTTGCCGAACTCCAGGCGCGCGTGAATGATCTGGTCGCGCACCTCGGGCGGGGTCTGCGCAGCCGCGGGGGATTCCCCGTAGGTCATCGCGAACGCGATCCGGCCGCCGAAGGTCTCGGCGTAGAAGTTGAAGGCCTCGCGGCAGTTGCCCTTGAAGTGCAGGTGGGGACTGGCTTGCATGATTGACTCCTGGAAGTTAAGCGTTTCGCGTTGGGACTTTAGTTCTTCGCGGCGCGGGCGCGCAGCTGCGCTTCCTGCGCCTTAAGCTCCGGTGTCATCTCCGTGAAATCCTCCGCCTCGAAGACGCGGCGGATCTCGATGGTTTCGCTCCCCTTCCTAAACGGCGAGCGGCGGATCCACTCAATCGCCTCTTCGATGGATTTCACCTGCCAGAGCCACAAACCCGCGATCAGCTCCTTGGTCTCGGTGAACGGCCCGTCGAT
>DATHLO010000072.1:0-7323 GCA_035488075.1 Steroidobacteraceae bacterium
GTGCGGCAGGTAATCGACCCGCACGTGCTCGAGGAAACGCGCCAGATCAGCCGCCGCGCCGTGCTCCTGGAACTGCGTGCGCCAGTCCCCCAAGGCGATCCCCGGATCCCCGAGCAGCATGCGCTGCGAACTGAGCAGGCCCCGCACGCGCAAGTCAAGCTTGAACTGCTGCCGTAGCCGCTCGCTCTGGGAGGCGAGCTGCTCGAGCAGCACGCGCCCGACTGCGCCCGGTCCGATCACCCCGATCGAGAGGGTGTGCGGGGAAAGATACAGTCCCGCATGCACGGCGCGCAGTGCGCGCGTGGCGTTGCGTCCCTCGACCACCGCGGAAATGTTGCGCTCCGAGGCCCCCTGCGCGATCGCGCGCACGTTGACACCCGCGGTGCCGAGTGAGGCAAATACCTTGGCCGCGATGCCCGGCGTACCCGCCATACCATCGCCGACCACGGCGAGAATCGCCAGATCCGGATCGACGTCGACGCTTTGAATCTGGCCGTCCTTCAGCTCGCGCTCAAAGGCGCGCAACACGATCGCGGCGGCCCGTTCGGCCTGCTCCTGCGGGATCGCGCAGCAGATGGAGTGCTCGGAACTGCCCTGCGAGATGAGGATGACCGAGATGCCCTCCTCGCGCAGCGCACCGAAGAGCCGATGCGCCGTGCCCGGCACCCCGATCATGCCGGTGCCCTCAAGGTTCACGAGCGCGACGCGATCGATACTGGTGATGCCCTTTACCGGCAACGCGGAGTCCGGCTGTGCACAGATCAGCGTGCCGACCTTGTGCGGGGCAAAGGTGTTGCGGATCCAGATCGGAATGCCATCCTTGACCGCCGGCGCCATGGTTTTCGGATGAATCACCTTGGCACCGAAATACGCGAGCTCCATCGCCTCGTTGTAGGAGAGCGAATCGATCACGGTGGCATCGGGCACGCGGCGCGGATCGGCCGACAGGACGCCATCCACATCGGTCCAGATGTGGATCTCCGCGGCCTCCAGCAGCGCGGCAAAAATGGAGGCGGAAAAATCACTGCCGTTGCGCCCGAGCGTGGTGCGCACGCCGCGGCGGTCGGAGGCGATAAAGCCGGTGATGATCAGCGTGCCGCTGAATTCCGGCGCGAGTAGCCCGGCGAGATTCGCGCGCGATTCGGCCCACTGGATCCCCGGCCCCCACGAGCCGCGGTCCACCAGCACCACGCGGCTCGCATCCACCCACTGCACGGCTCCCGCGCGCCGCCGGCGCTCGGCGAAAAAGCACTGGAACAGCCGCGAGGACCAGATCTCCCCATAGCCGGCGATCAGGTCGCTGACGGTGTTGGCGGCCGAGCGCGTCAGCTCGACCGCGTGCAGGATCCCCAGCAGATCCTGGCACTCCCGGTCAAAGCCACTGAGATAGGCCTGTGCGGCAGGAGCCGACAGCACCTCCTGGGCGATGGCCGCGTGCCGCGAGCGCAGCTGCGCGAGCTCTCCGCGGTAGCTGCCGTCCTGTCGCTCGGCCAGGGCCACGAGGCGCAGCAAGGCATCCGTGACCCCCTTGCAGGCGGATAGCACGACGGCCAGGCGGGCGGGAGGAGCGGATTCGAGAATGGCCGCCACCTTGCGGAAGCAGTCGGCGTCGGCGACGCTCGAGCCCCCGAACTTGTGCACGACCCAGGGAGCGGGCTGGCTCATCGCAACAGGATTTCAAGACCTTAAGAGTAAGGCCGTGCGACTCTACTGACGCGCCGCCGGGGGCGCAATGAGGGGCTGCGCGGCGCGCGCCGTGTCACGCGGCCCCTCGGGTGAGTGCCGCCCGGGCGAAAGCGAGCCGGACAGCCCCGCTTCCGGCCACTGCCTCTTCCGGTAGAGGGTGTGCGCGGCACAGTGCTGCGCCGGACTGGCATAATCGTCCGGGCGTGGAAGCAACTCTCGGCCCCCTCCTGCCCCTGTTTGAACGCGAGCGGCGCGCGGGCCGCGCGCTGGCGGTGGGCGTGCTGGTGCACACCCGCGGCTCAACCTATCAGAAGCCCGGCGCCCTCATACTCATCGCCGCGGACGGGGACTACGCCGGATTGATCTCCGGCGGCTGCCTCGAGGGGGATCTGCGCGAGCACGCACTCACCGTCATCGCCTCCGGAGAGGCGCGTAGCGTGCAATACGACCTCAGCGGCCCCGATGAGTTACTGTGGGGCATGGGACTTGGCTGCGAGGGTGCGATGCGCATCCTCCTGCTACGCGCCGGACCTGAGAACGACTGGCAGCCCTTGAGCTACCTCGCGCAGGCGCTGCGCAGCCACACACCCGCAGCCGTCGGAGTGGTGTGCGACAGCGCCCGTGCCGAGCTGCCCGTCGGGAGCCTCGCGCTGCCGGGCGCAGCGAGCGCGCTCGCCGGGCCGCTGGGCGCGCACGCGGTGCAGGCGGCGCTGGCGCGGGCGGCCGCCGACCGCCAGAGTGTCTGGTTACACTCCGAGGGGCCCGCTTTTGATCTTTTTGTGCTGCCGCTGAACCTGCCGCCGCGCATCCTGCTGCTGGGCGCCGGACCCGATGCCGTACCCCTGGTGGACTTTGCCGCGCGCCTCAACTGGAAGGTCACGCTCCTGGATCACCGGGCCGCGTACGCCGATGCTGCGCACTTCCCGGCGGCCGAACAGGTGCTGCGTGCGCACCCGGAGGAGCTCGCCGCGGCAGTGGACCTGGGCTCGTTCTGCGCCGCGGTCGTCATGAGTCACCACCTGAGCTCGGATCTTGCCTATCTGCGGGCGCTCGCGCGCGCGCCGATCCCGTATGTCGGGCTGCTGGGCCCGGCCGCACGCCGCGAGAAGCTGCTGGCCGATCTGGGGAGCGATGCGCTCAAGCTGCGCGGCCGGCTGCACGCGCCGGTGGGGCTGCCACTCGGCGGCCGCACGCCTGAGTCCATCGCGCTCGCGATCATCGCCGAGCTGCACGCCTTCGTGCACACGCGCGCGCGGCACAGCGTGGCGGGCGCGGCGGCGGGCGTGCGCGTCGCCGCCCTCGAGTAGACTCACCCCCGTTATGAACGAGATCCAGCTGATTCGCGCCCAATTGGATCTTGAGCGCTCACACGCCGGCGCCGTCGCAGCCATCTGTGGCACTGCCCTCGGCCGCGCCACCCCCGCATCGCTTGCGAGCGGCACGCCACTCGAGACGTTTCGCCAGGCGTGCGTGGACTACCTCGTGTGCATACTCGCATGGTTCGAGGAGCGCGACCGGCGCCTGGCGGAACTGATCAACCAGTACGGGCCTGAGCATGCGACGCGCGACGCGCTGGATGCTACCCTCACGCGCCGTGGCCGCAGCCGCGAGGCGCTGGAGAAGCTCGAAGCGGCCTTTGCCGCCGCGCCAGATACCGCCGCCGCTGCGGGGGCGCGGCAGGCCTGGGCCGAGTTCGCGCAGTTCTTCAGTGGCACCTGGAGCACGCGCCGCGATGCGCTGGATGCGCTGCTCAGTGCTAACTCGCGCGCGAGCGACTGGCGACACATGAGCGGCGTCGACGCGGACACGATCCTCGAGGAGCGCAGCCGCTACGCGCGCGTAACGGAGACGTTGCCGCCCGGAGTCACGCTCGGCGCGCCTGCAGGCACGGCCGCGCCGTGAGCGCCGACCTGCCGCGCAAGAACCCCGCCTCGCTCTTCGCCATCGTGCTGGCGGCAGGCGCTTCCACGCGCTTCGGCTCGCCCAAGCAGCTGGTGCGCATCGCGGGCCGGCCGCTGCTGCATACGGCCGTAACGCGCGCCTCGGAGGTCACCGGCAGCGCGCTGATCGTAGTGCTCGGTTCCGGAGCCGCAGAACTCGGCGCGCTGCTGAAGCATTCCCCCGGCTCGGTCGTCATCAATCAGGACTGGCGCGAGGGGCTGGCGAGCTCCATACGCGCCGGCATCGCGCGCCTGCCGCTCACCTGTGCCGGCGCGCTGCTGCTGCTTGCGGACCAGCCCGCTGTCAGCACCGATGATCTGAAGCGTCTGGCCGGCACCTGGCGCAAGCAGCCGCAGTACATCGCCGCCGCGCTCTACTCCGGCACGGTGGGGGTACCGGCCATCTTTCCGCGCAGTCTCTTCCCGGAGCTCGCGCAGCTGCGCGGCGATGCGGGCGCGCGGGCGCTCCTGCGGCGCAACGCCGCGCGCGTGGTGCGCGTGCCGATGCCGAGTGCCGCGATCGATGTCGACACGCCCGAGGATCTGCTCGCCGTCGCCGCGCCCAAGTGACGGCCGAATTGCCGGCGCCGGCGCGCGCTCCTTAGCAGCTCTTGCCGCTGCCGGCCTGCGGGTGCGGAAAGTTATCCGATTCGTCCTCGCCCGTGCGCGGCGCAAGACAGGCAAAATCCTTCTCGAGCGTGATCTGCAGGGTGCCCAGCGGAACCGGCTGACTGTACGCGAGGGTGACCTCATTGTTCGTGCACCACTCCTTGGCAACGCGCTCGGGCACGCGGATCTCGACCACGTTGGCACTGAAGGTGGCATTGATCTTGGAAGCCGCGGCATCGCGCGTCAGGCGATAGATGAGTTCCGCGTTGGGAGCAAAGGGCACGTGCTCTTCCACGTGCCCCTGTTCGGCGAGCGCGCGCACCTCGCCCTGCGTCAGTCGCAGGCGCAGCGACGCGCCTTTAATCCTGAGTTTCATGGTTCGCTCCGCGGTTCTTCGGCCACCAGCGCCAGAATACGCTGAGCCTGCAGCAAATGGGGCCGGTCGATCATCTGCCCGTCGAGGCTTGCGACCCCCGCACCGGCGGCGGCCGCAAACGCGGCCACGACCCGCCGCGCGTGCTGCCGCTCGGCTTCGGTGGGCGTGAAAGCTGCGTTGATCGGCCCGATCTGATCCGGATGTATGGCGAGCTTGCCGCTGAAGCCGTCGCGCCGGGCCTCGTGCAGTTCCCGCTGCAGCGCGGCGCCATCGCGAAAGTCGGTATGCACGCCATCGATGGCCTGGATGCCGAGCGCTGCGGCGGCGAGCAGGCAGGCGCTGCGGGCGAGCTGGAAGGTGAAGGTAAGTGCACCGCCCGCATCGCGTTTGCCGGTGGCGCCGAGCGCGGCGCTTAAGTCCTCGGCCCCCCAGGTGAGCCCGGCCAGCCGCGCGGCTACGGCGGGGACCGCGAGAAGCTGCTGCGGATACTGCGGCAGAGCAAGCAGACCCTGCGGGGTTTCCGTCACGAGCGCCAGCAGGCGTATGCGGCCGCGAGCGCCCGGGCGGGCAGCCTCGAGAGCCTCAAGCGCCTGCGCCGTCCCGAGAATCTCGCGGGCGCAGCTCACCTTGGGCAACACGATACCGGCAGGCAGCGCGTGCGCGCAGACGCTCGCGAGGTCCTCGCGCAGTGCACCGCTCGCGGGTGCGTTCACACGCACCCACACCTGCGGGCCGGTGCCCGGGGCTGCCGCGGCCACCACGGCCGCCACGCGCGCCCGCGCGTGCGGCAGCTGCGCCGGTTCAACCGAGTCTTCCAGATCCAAGATGAGCGCGTCGGCGCTGCTCGCGAGCGCCTTCACCTGCTTGCGCTCGCTGTCTCCCGGCACAAACAGCCAGGAGCGCAGCGGCACGCCCGCGCGCCGCTCGTTCACGTCGGCGGCTTCTTCAGCATCAGCGCGCTGCGGTGGCAGGAGGCGACCTCCTCGTCGCGCTGATTCCAGGCGCGATGCTCGAAGATGACGATGCCGGAGTCCTTACGGGACTGACTCTCGCGCTTGGATAACACGGTCGTGGTCGCATGCAGGGTATCGCCGATAAGCACCGGGCGCGGAAAGCGCACCTCGTCCCAGCCTAAGTTGCCGATGGTCGTGCCGTAAGTGGTGTCGTAAACGGACAGTCCGACGAGCAGTCCAAGTGTGAAGACGCTGTTCACGATGCGCTCGCCGAAGGGCGTGCCCTTGGCCGCCTCCGCATCCAGGTGCAGCGCGGCGGGGTTCATGGTGAGCGCGCTGAAGAGCAGATTGTCGGTCTCGGTGACCGTGCGCCGCACGAGATGCTCGAAGCGCTGGCCTACGGTGAATTCCTCGAAATACAGTCCCGGCACAAGCATCTCCATCAAAAACAGGCACCTAGTGTTGCATAGGCTCATAACCCCAGAAAGAGGTGCACCCAACCAGACGGTATTTAGAGCGCCCCGGGGCGCCGCCTATAGTCATGCGAGCATGTATCAGTACGACGAACTCGACCAGGCGTTCGTGGACCAGCGGGTCGCGGAGTTTCGTGACCAGACACGCCGCCACCTCGCAGGGGAACTCTCGGAGGAGGAATTCCGGCCGCTGCGGCTGCGCAACGGCCTGTACATCCAGCGCCATGCGCCGATGCTGCGGATCGCGATCCCCTATGGGCTCCTGAGCGTGCGCCAGCTGCGCAAGCTCGCCGAGATCACGCGCCGCTACGACCGCGGCTACGGTCACTTCAGCACGCGCCAGAACCTGCAGCTGAACTGGCCGGCGCTGGCCGATGTGCCCGAGATCCTGGCCGAGCTTGCCACGGTGCAGATGCACGCGATCCAGACCAGCGGTAACTGCGTGCGCAACGTCACCGCCGATCATCTGGCGGGCATCGCCGCCGATGAGGTCGACGATCCGCGTCCCTACTGCGAGATCATCCGCCAGTGGGCGACGCTGCATCCGGAGTTCACCTACCTGCCGCGCAAATTTAAGATCGCCGTAACCGGGGCTGCGGCCGATCGGGCGGCCTCCGAAGTGCACGACGTGGGGCTGCACCTGCGGCGCGATGATGGCGGAGCGCTCGGCTTCCGCGTACTGGTCGGCGGCGGGCTGGGACGCGCGCCCATGATCGGCCAGGTGATCCGGGAATTCCTGCCGGTGAGCGAGCTGCTCGCTTACCTGGATGCGATCCTGCGCGTCTACAACCGCCAGGGGCGGCGCGACAACATTCACAAGGCGCGCATCAAGATTCTCGTCAAGGCGCTCGGTATCGAGCGATTCCGCGACCTGGTCGAGGCTGAGTGGCGCGCCCAGGGCGCCGCTGCGCCGCAGCTGCCCCCCGAGGAGGTCGAACGCGTGCGTGCGTTCTTCAGGCCCCAACCCTATGAGGCGCTGACCGACATGGACGTCACCCTCGCGCGCGAGCCGCGTTTCAAGGCCTGGTATCGCCGCAACACCCGCGCGCATCGCGTGCCCGGCTACCGCGCGGTGTTTGTTTCCCTCAAGGCGCACGGCGCGGCGCCGGGCGATATGAGCGACGCACAGATGGAGGGGCTCGCGCAGCTTGCCGAGCGGGTGAGCTTTGGCCTGGTGCGCGCCACGCACAACCAGAATCTGTTGCTCGCAGACGTGCGCCAGCGTGACCTGTACGGGGTGTGGCTCGAGCTCGAGCGGCTGGCACTCGCGACGCCCAACATTGGCA
>DATHLO010000073.1:0-2558 GCA_035488075.1 Steroidobacteraceae bacterium
GTGAGCTTGGCTTGGGTGGAGAGGTCGGCGATGTTGTTGACGGCGATCGTCCACCGCCATAGGTCGCGGGGCATGCCGTGGGTGGGTGGTAGTGCGGTCTCCGCGAGCAGTCGGTACCACTCGGCCCAGGCTGTTGACTCCTCGTCAGCGAGGTAGATGGCGGCAATCTCGTCTCCGCGTTGCCAGCGGCCGCTAGACGGTGGGGAGGCAAGCCAGAGCGGATCGGAGCCGTGGGGAGTCTGTCGCCACCATGAGCCGGCAACCGACACGCGCGATACCTCGGAAGGCACGGGCGAGCTACGAGAAGGGGGCCTCTTCGAGCGCAGAGACCAGCTCGGCAACCTGCATGTAGTCGCCATCCGCGATCACGTCAATTGGCTTGCGCTCCTGTAGCGCCGGCACAGGCTTGCGCAGCCAGACGGCGATGTAGGAGGGCTCCATCACTCGTGCCAGTCGCTCCACGAGCGCCGACAGCTCAATCAGGCGCTCCGCTCGCTCACCTGTGGGGGAGCGGGTGTGTGCCAGCCATGCCCGCGCGGTGCTGCGGGCTACACCTGTCGCGCGCGCGATGTCCGCATCCGTAAGCTTGGCGATCTCGTGCAGATAGACCGCCTCGCGGATGAATGGATGGGGGGGCGCAGCAGCCGATATGAGACCAGCGTAGCACGATTGCAGCAGGTTTGTAGCTGGCAACAAAGCCTAGTCTTGCAGCCCGATTCGGCCGACTTAATCGTGATATATCCATGATTTACTAGCCCAAAGGCGCAAGTTTGCAGGCATTTCCCAGTCAGACCGTGTGCCTACGGAACCGAAGGTCGGGAGTTCGAATCTCTCCTGGCGCGTAGCAGGAAAGCCCCGCTGAGGCAGGGTTTTTTGTAACCGTTCAGTTGGTCTGCTCAGGTGAGCAGGGGCACGGGTTCGCCGCGGGTGTGGGCGGTGATTGCGTCGGTGAGGTAGGCGAAGAGCGAGCGGTGTTGAAGCCGGCAGGTGGTGTGCGCTGAGAGCAGCCTTGAGGTGCGTAGCTCGCCGTCTTCGGACTGGGTTCCGAGGCAGAGCTTGCGGTAGATGACCGCGGAGCGTAGGGCGCGCTCGGCGTGGTTGTTGGTTGGTTGCACCCCGGCGTGCACGGCGAATGTCCATAGCGCCGGCCACGCCTTCATGAGGTTGCGCGCCATTCCACGGCAGCGCTTGTTGCGCGCCCGTTTGGTTGCGTAGGAGCGGATGATCGGCTTGTAGGTCCGCTGCAGCGAGCGGACTGTGCGCTTCAGCTCGTGGCGGTCGCCGGTGTGCTGGAAGACCTCCCAGGCCCAGAAGACGCGCTCGCACAGCGCAAGGCCGTGCTCGCCGAACTCCTTCTCGGCGGTGAGCCCTTCGGCGTGCGCCTTGAAGTCTCGCCGCAGGTGCGCCCAGCAGAGTTGGCGGCGGCGCAGCGGCAGGTGCGCATATGCCCACCAGCGATCAGAGGTGACGATCGCCTGCGTATCGGCGAGCAGCTCCTTGGCGTGATTCTCGTGCCGGTCTGACTTCACCGAGAAGTAGGCGCGCTCGGAATCAAAGATGCCCCACAGTGCGCGCCGCGCGCCGGCGGTGCGCCACCCGGTCTCGTCCATGTTCAGTGCCTGCGATGCGCGCAGCCTGGCGAGCAGATCGTCGTGAGGCTCGGCCAGCGCCTGCGCGGCTCTCGTGAGGATCGCGTCCACAGTGCCCGAGCTGATGCGCGCCCCGAACAGCTCTTCGCAGCACTCCACAGCGTCATCGCGGGAGACACGATTGCGCACCGATAGCGTCGCGACCGCCGCTTGAAGGTGCGGGCCAAAGCAGCTGCGACCCACCTCGTCGGGCAACGCCGCGCGGTTACGCCTACCGCAAGAGGAGCAGCGCAAGCGCTGGGCACGGTGTTCGCTCACCCTGACGTTGATCGGCGGTAGCTCTTCGACTTGGTGGCGTGCCGGCACGCCCACCGGCACGCGTTCTGCCTCCGCGAAGACGTGCCCGCAGCGGCAACGCGCCGGCCAGTGCTCAACCACCTGATCCACCGCCCATGCCGGCAACAGCGGCCGCCCGTGGCCCTCATGGCCATCCTGGGCGCCGCGCTTGCGACCCGAAGGATCCTTACTACGCGCAGAGGATGACGGCAGATCGGAACTCGGCGGGCGCGACGAGTTGCGCGAGCTCTTCTTCAGCTCGCGCTCGAGCTTCTCGACCCGCGCTTCCAGCTGCTGGATACGCCGGTCCATCCGCAAGAGAACCTCGACAACGACCTCACGCCCCGCGTCGTAGATGGCCTCCGCCTCAGCGCGATCCACACAGCCATATTCGACACCGCCAGATTATGTCCCCCCACCAACTGAACGGTTACGGTTTTTTGTGCCGGCGGAGATGCTGAGAGGGCCGTCAGGGGCCGGGGTGTAAACGGAAGTGTCAACATGCAGACTCGGCGGTACGATCCGGCGGCTGGGCTGCCTCGCTGACGCGCGACGGCCTCGCACGAGTCGATTTGAGGGGGCTGGCGGTACAGGTCGAGCTTGAATCAAGGGCGGGTCGCGGTGAGTAGTTGC
>DATHLO010000074.1:0-2000 GCA_035488075.1 Steroidobacteraceae bacterium
GCTCGGCGCCATCAGGGAGGCGTGTTCCAAACGCCGCGCCGCCGTGCTGGCGGCCAAGTCGTCGTTGAGCCAGCCCGGTACGGATGGCGCGGGCATCGCCGTTCCCGGCTACTCCATCGTCAAGGAAATCGCCACCAGCAATTTCTCGCAGGTGTTTCTGGCGCGCAGCGTTCACCTGCGGCGCAACGTGGTGCTCAAGGTGATGAACCGCGGGGAATCCCAGCGGGAAATCGACGACGCCGAGCGCTTTCAGCGCGAGTACGAAATCATTTCCAGCATCACCCATCGTGCGATCGCCGAAATCTACGACTTCGGCTCCCTGCCCAGCCATTTGTACCTGGCCATGGAATATTTTCCGTGCGGGGACTTGCGCGACCGGCTGCGCAATCCCATGAGCGTCGACGAGAGCCTGTACTACCTGCGTGCCATTGCCGAGGCGCTGCGGGTCATCCATGTCTTCGGAATTTTGCATCGGGACCTCAAGCCCGCGAACGTCATGCTGCGCGAGGACAATTCGCCGGTGCTCATCGACTTCGGCCTGGCGCGCCGTTCGATGGAGGATGCCGGCACCACCGGCGTCGGTCAGGTGCTCGGCTCGCCGTACTACATCAGCCCGGAACAATCGCAGGGGCAGCGCGTCGACGCGCGCACCGATCTCTACAGTCTCGGGGTTATGTTCTATGAAATGCTGACCGGCGAGCGGCCTTATGCGGGCCGCAGCGCACTCGCCATCATGGCGCAGCACGCCAGCTCGCCGGTGCCGGTGCTGCCGGCGCCCATGGCGCTGCAGCAGCCGCTGCTCGAGCGCCTCATGGCGAAGCAGCAAAGCGCCCGTTACGCATCCGCGGACGAACTGCTCGCCGACCTCGGTCCGTTGACGGCGGCCGTCGCCTAGGTCCTGTCTGCCGAGAGCCTGTCCGCAGGCTCCCGATGTGACGCAGTTCTCAGTCGCCGCCGACTCAACGCAACAACTCTGATAGCCCGTCCTGAGGCTGTGACCGCCATCAAGCCTCCTGCTGCGGGTGTTTGGCACCCTGTTGGTCCATGTTCATTTCCGCCAAACGTCATGAGCGCGAGAAGCAGGAGCTGATCAGCTCCAGCAATCGCCTGACCGAGGCGGTCTTGAAGGGCAGCGCGCACGGCCTGTTCGTGCTCGATGGCAAGGGCAAAATCCTGCCGCAGGTTTCCGCCTCGCTGGCCACGATGTTCCGCCGCCAGGAATTCACCAATCTGACCTTCGAGAAATTGATCGGGCCGGTGGTCACGGCGAAGACCTTGAGCGTGGTGCGGACTTTCGTGACGCGCCTGCTCGATCCGGCAACCCCCGGCGCGCCCACTGCCGCCGCGCCGGACGCCGGCGCGCAGCCGTACCCGCTGCAGGACCTCGAAGTGCGGCTGACCAATTCTGACGGCACTTTCGCGACCGCGCATTATGCTTTCGAATTCAATGCGGTCGAATATCCCCGCGAGCCGCGCGCGTGGCTGGTGACGGTCACCGACATCACCGCGCGCGTGCAGCAGAATCGCGAACTGGAGGATTTGCGCACGCAGATGCAGACGCAGGGCGAGATCTTGCGCAGCGTGCTGCAGGCGGGCGCGGCACGCTTCAATGCCTTCCTGCATCGAACCGACGCCGCGATGCACGCCATCAACGGGGTTCTCAAGAAGCCGGCGCGCGAAGCGGACGCGTTTCGCAACAAGCTCGAGGAGACGCTCGGCGAAGTCGATCGCGTGCGGCGCGATGCCGCCGCGCTCAAGCTCACGGGCCTCGAGTCCGCGGCGCGGCTCATGGAAGATGCGCTGCACGAACTGCGCAGCCGCGGCGCGCTCAGCGGCAGCGACTTCCTGCCCCTTGCGGTCAAGCTCGACCAGCTCTACGGGCAGTTCGCCCTGCTGCGCTCGCTCACCTCGCAGGCGAGCGCCGCGGAACCCGAACCTGCCGCGCCCGACGCGCGCATGACGGAAAACGGCACCCAGATCATCGAAGCGCCGGCATTCCT
>DATHLO010000075.1:0-7230 GCA_035488075.1 Steroidobacteraceae bacterium
ACCGCGTGCGCATCGGCCCGATAAGTAATCTCGATGAACTGAACAAAGTGCGCAAGCAGCTGCAGGCGGCCGAAGTGGATGCGCTCGTCATTCGCGTCGGCGACTGAGCAACATCGGCGCGCGCGGGTGCTCCGCAATAGCCCTGCGCAAATAATCCGTCGGTCGCTGCGGGGTCAGCGCAATCGCGTCAGCCGCCGGGGACGACTCCTTTTCGGCTTGACCGCCGCAGCGCCGGCAGCCCTGCTGGCCAGGGCACGGCGGCTCCAGGTCAGCAGCTCTGCGGAATCTTCCAACACGTCCGCCGGCACCTCAAAGTAAGTCATGCTGACCTCGGGCCGGTCCGCATAGGGCCTGAATGCCTGCATGCCGCGCGCGGTGTAGTCGGGTCGGCTCGCCTCATCGACCCGCAGGTAGAGCGTATCCTCGCTGATGATGCCGAAGAAGATCTCATCGCAGTAAAGCCCGGCGGCGCCGAACATGCGCCGCGCATGCACCTGGCCGAGGCCATGCAGCTGCTCGAGGATAAACTGAAGATAGTCGCTGCTGACTGCCATGAGTCAGGCTGGGCTGATCGTCAGTCGTCGCTGATGTTGCGGAAGTCCACCCCGAGCGAGCGCAGCTTGCGATACAGGTGCGTGCGTTCCATACCGACCCGCTTGGCAAGCTGGCCCACCTTGCCGCTGCACAGCAGCAGCTGTTGCTGCAGGTAGGCGCGCTCGAACTGCTCGCGCGCCTCGCGCAGCGGCAGGGCGAGCAGGTCCTGTTTCACCAGCGGCTCGTCCGCGGGTGTCTGCACGGCAAGCTCGCGTTCGATTTCCTCAAGCCGGATCTCCTCGGCGCCGCCATGAATGAGCAGACGATGCACCAGGTGACGCAGCTCGCGCACGTTATCCGGCCAGGGATAATTGCGCAGGCGATTCTGCGCGGCGACGCTGAAGCGCCGGAACGGCAGGCCATCCGCATCGACCATGCGGTCGACCTGATGACGCAACAGATCCGGTACGTCCTCGGCGTACTCGCGCAGCGGGGGCACGCGTACGATGAGCACGTTCAGGTGCGCCAGCAAATCGCGGCGCAGTGCCTCACTGCCGGCGCGCTGTTCGATCCCCGGCTGCGCCGAGGACAAGACGCGTGCGCGGAAGGTGAGCGCCTCGCGACCACCGAGGCGCGTGAACTGTCCGGATTCGAACGCGCCGAACAGCACACGCTGCGCGCTCGGCGAGAGATCTTCGACCTCGTGAATAAAGAGCGTGCCGTTGCCGGCCTCCTCGAGCACCCCGGCCACCTTGGTGCCATCGGGCTCCTCACGGCCGAACAGGCGCGCCTCCACATCCACATCGCGCAGGCTGCTCGCCACCAGCGACACGAACGGCGCGCTCGGGTGCGCGCCGTGCTCGTGCAGGTAGCGGGCGAACGCCTCGCGCCCGGCGCCGGGTTCGCCGATGAGCAACACCGGTGAGGGATTGGCGGCGATCTGCTGCAGCTCCGCGCGCAGCTGCTGCATCACGCGGCTCTTGCCGGCCGGCAGCGCGAGCGGGGTGCCCATGAGCCTGCCGGACTGACGGTGGCGCCGTCCGGCATCGAGCGCTCGCTCCACGGTACGCAGCAGCTTGGCGAGCGAGAGCGGCTTCTCGACGAAGTCGAAAGCACCGAGGCGCGTGGCTTCGACCGCGGTCTCGACCGTACTGTGACCGGACATCATGACCACCGGACAGCCATCGCTCGGGCCCACGGACCACTCGCGCAGCAGCGTGATGCCATCCACGTCCGGCATCCAGATATCGAGCAACACCAGATCCGGCACCTGGCGGGCGCGCGACGCACGCGCCTGGGCGGCGTTGGCGGCGACATCGACCTCGTAGCCCTCCTCGGACAGGATCTCCTTCAGCAGGCCGCGGATGTCCGCCTCGTCATCGACCACCAGAATATGTGGACTACTCATGCCCGTTCCCTCCGCAACTGCTCCCGGCGTTCGCGCGCGCCCCCGGTCGCGGACCGGGTGCTGTCCTTGACTGGCAGCACGACGCGCACGCGTGCTCCGCCTTCGGGCCGGTTGTCGGCATCGATCCGACCGCCGTGTTCTTCAATAATTTTCTTCACGATTGCGAGCCCCAGTCCGGTCCCCTTAGGCTTGCTGGTCACGTACGGGTCGAACACCCGCCCCAGCAGTTCGCGCTGAAAACCCGGTCCATTGTCACACACGCTCACGGCGGCGTACTCCGCATCGGCGCTGGACTCCAGCTTCGTCGTGATCTCGAGCTTTGGCGCGCCCACCCCATCGAGTGCTTCCAGAGCGTTGGTCACCAGATTGTTGAGGATCTGGCGCACCCGGCCGCGGTCGGCCTCGATCGATTCGATCTGCGCATCGAGCTCCAGGCGGATCTGGGTGCGCGGGTCCTGCGAGCGGTACAGATCGGCGACTTCCGCCACCAGCTGATTGAGGCTGAAGCGCGTGATGTGCATCTCCGGCGCACGCGCATACTCGCTGAACGCGTTCACCATCTGCTGCATGGTCTGCACCTGCTGCACGATGGTGCGTGTGCCGCGCTCGAGGATGTCCGCGTCGCGCTCGCTCATGCCGGCGAGCAGGCGCCGCCGCAGCCGCTCGGCCGACAGCTGGATCGGGGTGAGCGGGTTCTTGATCTCGTGCGCGAGGCGGCGGGCGACTTCGCCCCAGGCCGCGTCGCGCTGCGCCTGCAAGAGCGCGGTGATGTCATCGAACACGATGACGAAGCCGACGTCGGCATCCTCACCGGGCAGCGAGGTACAGGCGCACATGAGCGTGCGGCGCCCCCCGGCGCCGTCCAGGTCGAGCTGCTCGCGCCACTCCTCGCGCCCGGCGGCGAAGCGCACCGCGAGCGCGGCGACGAACTGCCCGAGGCGCTCGTTGCCCGCGGCGAGCTCCGGCAGCGCACGTCCCGTGGCCGCCGACAGATCCGTGCCGAGGATGGCGCCCGCGGCCTCGTTGGCGTTGCGCACCGTGAGGGAGCGGTCGATGGCGAGCACGCCGGTCGACAGGCGCGCCAGGATGATGGCGAGGCGCGTGCGCTCGCGCTCCACCGCCTGCTGACTGTGCGTGGCCTCGGCGCGCGCGCGCCGCAGACGCTTGGTCATGTCGTTGAAGGAGTGCACGAGAAAACCCATCTCATCACGCGAAGGCAGCGGCAGACGCGTGGCGAAGTCGCCCTTGCCGACCGCGCGCGTGCCCTCGATCAGATCCTGCACCGGGCGCACCAGACGCTGCGCGGAGTGGATCGCCAGATAGATCGCCGCCAGCATCGCGAGCAGCACCACGAGCGTGAGCGTGAGCCGGAAGCTGTACTTGAGCGGCTCACGCATGGCCGCAAGGTTGCCGTATTCGTTGTAGGAGTTCTGCACCGCCTCGGCAAGTGCGGCGAGCTGTGCGGGCACCGGGTAGAGCGCCACCACGAACCGCGTTTCCCCGCCGGCGGCGGCGCGCGGCAGCACGGCGGCGGTGCGGATCAGGTAACGACCGCCGTTTTGCGGCTCGAGGCTCACGTACGGCAGGCGCTGCTCGACCTCGCGCACCAGATCGGGCGCGGGCTGCGAGGGCAGCGTCTCGAGCGGGTTCTCGAGGCTGGTCGCCACGATGCGGCCGTGCTGCCCGTATAAGGAGATCTCCAGCGCCTGACTGGCGCGGCGCTCGGCTTCGAGCTTGGCCGGGATGTCGACGGCGTCGGCGCCGGCGAGCGCGCGGGCGAGCTCCACGGTGCGCACCGAGTACTCGCGCATGCGCAGATCGAGCGCGGCGCGCGACAGACCGAGCGCATCGTTCAGGCCCTGTTTGACTTCGACCTTGAACCAGCTGTCGATCCCCTGGTTGATGAACTCGAGCGAAGAGACGTACACGATGAGCAGCGGGGCGATCACGAGGGCGCCGAAGATCCCGACCGTACGTGCCGTCAGGCGCGAGCCGGGCACGTGGGCGCGGTAGTCGCGCACCAGACGCCACAGCTTGCGCGCGAGCAGCACGCTCATGCCGATGACGCCGAAGGCATCGACCAACAGGATCCACAACTGCAGGCGGCCGAACTCGGCCGAGTTCTGCACGCTCTTCGCCAGCAGCAGGAACGCGCCGAGGCCGATCGCGCTCCACAGCAGCACCTGGCCCACGGCGACCCAGCGCAAGCCGCGCGGCGGGCGCGCGCTTACACCGGGAGTGACCATGTGTACCACTCGCTCACGCGCGCCCAGTCATCGGTCCAGAAGAGGATCGCCCGCATGGACGAGGGCAGATTCCCGCGACGCACACCGGCGCGCACGCTGATGTTGTAGTTGCCACCGTCGAGCTGCGGCTCGACGAGAATCGGCCACGCGTCCACGTGACCGAGGTAGTTGAGCGCTTCGTCGAGCGTTGCAAAGGTGGTCTGATCACCGTTCTTGGTGTCCTTCACCACGTAGCGGTCGCTCACGGCGTGATAGGTGAGCTCGCGCCGCAGCGTGAGGTCGACGATCGCGGCGTTGAACCAGAAGCGCCGGTCGCGCTCCACCCGCGCATCGAGGTCAAAGGTCAGCGTGATGCCATCGCGCAGCGCGTCGCGGATGGCCGGACTCTCGGGATACTCGACGCGCGCGTACAGAAGGAATACCCCTTTGTCGACGTTCACGTAGGCCGATCGCACCTCGAGGACGCCTTCAAGAGCGTTGCCGTGCGCCAGCCCCCCGAGGAGGAGCCCGATGGCGCACAGGGTCGTGATCAGCCTGCCCGGGGTCAAACCAGTCCTTGTTGGAACGCCGCGTAGCATGGTCGCCTGCGACGGCAGGTGCTCAGGTTCCAGCCGTTGTCTTTTCGAGACAAGCATAATAGAAGCCGTCAGTCCCCGCCTCTGCTCCGGGCAGCAGCTGCACCCCGACGGCGCGATCGAGCGCTCCGGGGGCCAGCGCCGCAGCCTTTGGCGTGGCCGCCACGGTGAGAGCCGGCATCTCCTCTAAGAGGCGCCCCACCACCTGTTCGTTCTCTTCAGGCAGCACGGAGCAGGTCACATACAGGAGCCGCCCGCCCGGGGCGAGCAGCGCCACCGCCGAACGCAGCAGATGCAGCTGCTGCGCTGCGAACCTTGCGACGTCCGTCCCGCGCCGCAGCAACTTGATGTCGGGGTGTCGGCGGATGACCCCGGTGGAGGAACACGGCGCATCCACGAGAATGCGCTCGTACGGGCGCCCGTCCCAGAAGGAAGCCGGCGCGCGCAGGTCCCCGACGACGGCGCGGGCGCGGCGCCGCAGCCGCACCAGGTTCTCCTCGATGAGCGCCACCCGCTCGGCGCTCACGTCGAGCGCCGTCAGGTCGAGGTCCCCGGCAACCTCGAGCAGTTGTCCGGTCTTGCCCCCGGGGGCTGCGCAGGCATCGAGTACGCGTTGTCCGGGGTGCACTTGCAGCAGGGCGGCAGTCAGCTGAGCGCCCGCGTCCTGCACCGAGACGAGTCCTTCCGCAAAGCCCGGAAGCTCACTGACGGACCTTCCGTGCTCCAAAACGACCGCCGAATCAAGCCATTGTATTTCTTTTGCGTCAATAGAGGCTTCACGCAGACGGGCAACAACCTCGGGCGCCGTGGTGCGGGACCGGTCGACGCGCAGCGTCAGGGGAGGATGCCCGTTGTTGGCCGCGAGGATCTCAAGCGCCTGCCCGGGGTAGATTTCCTGCAACTTCTCGACCAGCCAGCCCGGGTGCGCGGTACGTCCGGGGAGTGTCCCGTCGATGCGGGCAAGCACGGCACCGCGCTCGCGCACGAAGCGCCGCAGGAGCGCGTTCGTCAGCGCCGCCGCCGGCGCCTTGCCGAGGAGGCGCGCGGCATCGACGGCGGCGTTAACGGTGGACTCTGCGACGTTGCGCGAGTACTCGATCTGATGAGCCGCGCACACGAGCAGCGCGTGCACGGGGCCGGCAAGCCCGCGCGGCCGCCTGAGCAGGGCGTCAATCGCCGGCGCCAGCCGCAGGTACCAGCGCACGCTTCCCAGGGTGATGGCTCGCACGGCCGCGCGCTCGCGGCCGTGCTCGACCGCGGCGAGCGCTGCGTCCGCAGACTGGCCTTTCGAGATCACGGCATCCAGTGCGCGAGCCGCTCCCGCCAGTGCCGGCGCCCCCGGCGCCCAGGTGGTCCTACCCAAGCCGGCGTCCGAGGAGGCGATGGCTGTGGGAGAAGTCCTGCGCGCTCACCGGCTTGCGCCCGGGTTGCTGCACCTGGGTGAGCCCCAGGAGGCCGCGACCGCATCGAACGAGCACCGTATCGTCCTGTACCGCGACGATCGCACCATTTTCTGCACTTTTATAAACATTAGGCAGCACGTTAAGAGCTCTTTCATCGCTCGCGTGTGCGCCGTAGATGCGCAACTGCTCCCCATCGAGGGTCGTCTCGGCCACGGGCCAGGGATTGAACGCCCGCACCTGCCGCCCGATCGCCGCAGCGTCCTGGCCCCAGTCGATGCGGGCCTCCGTCTTCTCGATCTTCGGGGCGTACGTCACCCCCTCGAGCGGTTGCGGCACCGGGGTCAGGCTGCCCGCGGCCATCGCGGCGAGTGTCTCGAGGAGCGCCGTGGCACCGAGGAGCGCCAGCGCGTCGTGCACTGAACCGCCGGTGTCGGTGGCAGAAAGGGGCAGCACGGCGCGCGTGAGGATCGCGCCGGTATCCAGGCCCTGATCCATCTGCATGATCGTCACGCCGGTTTCGGAATCGCCGGCGAGGATCGCGCGCTGAATGGGCGCGGCCCCGCGCCAGCGCGGCAGGAGCGACGCGTGGATGTTCAGGCAGCCGTAGCGCGGCAGCGCCAGTATTTCACGCGGCAGCAGCAACCCGTACGCCACCACGATGAGCACCTCGGGCGCCCAGCCCTGCAGGACGGCGCGGGCGGCTTCACCCCGCAGCGTCTGCGGCTGCGCCAGGGGCAGCGCACGCGCGAGCGCGGCCGCCTTCACCGGGCTCGCCTTCACTTTGCGACCGCGCCCCTGCGGGCGGTCCGGCTGGGTGAGGACACCGACGACGTCATGCTGCGCGCACAGCGCCGCGAGCGCGGGCAGCGCAAACTGCGGCGTACCGGCAAAGGCGACGCGCAACTTCAGTACGCGCGCCGCGCGCCGCTTGCTCCGGGCGCCGCTTGCGACGCGCGCTCCTTGCGGTCCTTGTCGAGCTTTTTGCGGATGCGCTCGCGCTTCAGATCCGACAGGTAATCGACAAAGAGTTTGCCGTCGAGGTGATCCATCTCGTGCTGCACGCA
>DATHLO010000076.1:0-9426 GCA_035488075.1 Steroidobacteraceae bacterium
AGAACTCGAGCCGCTAACGCGAACGCTAATGTCCCTTTACATCGACGCTGCCAGCCGCCTGCACCACGACCTCGAGAAAAACCTGGTCGTGACGTGCCCGCATTGCCAGGCCGTGGCGCACATCACCGCAAGCGCCGTGCCCCGGTTTGAGGACCTGCAGCTGTACCGGCCCAAGCAGGTCGGGCTCGTCTACCTGTGCGATGCCTGCCATGCACCGATCTTCCTGCGCTTCACGGTGCGCGTCTACGGCGCGGCGCGCATCGAGCTCTCGCCCCAGTTCACGGAAGTCGAACGGGCGCGCGAGAAGTTCAGCTTCACCTACATCCCCGAGGATGTGGAGCTGCTGTTCCGCGAAGCCCTGACATGCTTCTCCAACGGCGCCTTCAACGCCTTCGCGTCCATGTGCCGGCGCGCGGCGCAGGCGATGTTCACTGACCTGGGCGAGACCGGCAAGCTGCGCCTGTTCGATGAACTCAACGCCGTGCGCGATCTCGCCAGCATCGCGCCGGAGATCTTCACCAAGATGAAAAGCGTGCTGTTCGGTGCCGAACTCGACGCGCGCTCCCCGCTGCCGCAGCTCGATGGCTACGAGGCGGGCATCATGCTGGAGGTGGTCAAGGATCTGTTCTACGAGGCCTACGTGCGCAAGGGCAAGCTGCAGCAGGCCATCATGGTGCGGCGCTTCTTCCTCGACGAAACCGGCAGCAACGTCACGCCCTTCAGCTCCGCCAGCTGAGGTTTCGGTCAGCCGACGAAGCGGCGCGCGTTGCGGAACAGGCGCGTCCAACCGCTGTATTCGCCCACATCGCGGGGGTGCCAGGAGTTTTGCACGTAGCGGAACGAGCGCTCCGGGTGCGGCATGATGATCGTTACACGGCCGTCGGCGTTGGCGAGGGCTGCGATCCCGAAGGGCGTGCCGCTCGGGTTTGCCGGATAGGTGCTGGCCGCAGTGCGGTCGTGGTTGATGTAGCGCAGGCTCACGAGCCCACTCGCCTGCGCAGCTGCGGCCGCCGCGGGGGTGGCAAACTCGGCGCGGCCCTCGCCGTGCGCTACCGCGATCGGCAGGACCGAGCCGACCATGCCCGCGAACAACACCGAGGGGGAACCGAGAACTTCCACGAGCGCGAAGCGCGCTTCGTACTGCTCGCTGCGGTTCTTCACGAAGCGCGGCCAGTGTGCGCTGCCCGGGATGATGCTCTTGAGTGCGGCAAACATCTGGCAGCCGTTGCAGATGCCGAGCGCAAAGGTGTCGCCGCGCTTGAAGAAGGCTTCGAACTGCGCGCGCAGCGCCTCGTGAAACAGGATCGACTTGGCCCAGCCCTCGCCGGCACCGAGCACGTCGCCGTAGGAGAAGCCCCCGCAGGCGACCAGTCCCTGGAACTCCGCGAGCGAGCGGCGGCGGCTGAGCAGATCGGTCATGTGCACGTCGTGCGGCGTAAAGCCGGCGCGATCAAAGACCGCCGCGGTCTCGACCTGGCTGTTGACGCCCTCCTCGCGCAGGATCGCCACGGCCGGGCGCAGGCCCCGCGCCACGTAGGGGGCGGCGATGTCCTCCTGCGGATCAAAGGTGAGCGCGACGGTCAGTCCCGGATCCGCCGGCGCGGTCTGCGCGGCGTACTCTTCGTCCGCGCACTGCGGGTCATCGCGCAGGCGGCGCATGCGCCAGCTGGTCTCTGACCAGGCGCGCTTCAAGTCCACCCATGACTCATCCAGCTGCGTCGCTCCCACGCGGATCTGCACGCGCAGCTCGATCACCGGAGCGCCAAGGTAGAGCGAGGCTGCCCCGAGCCCGTGGCGCGTGAGGATCTCAAGAAACGTCGGCTCATCACCGGAGAGGATCTGTACGACCACGCCGGGCTCCTCGGCGAACAGCTGCGCCAACGCCGGCCCGCGCGCCGCCGGCAGCGCGATATCAAGCCCGCAGTGCCCGGCGAACGCCATCTCGATCAGCGTCGCGAACAGCCCCCCGTCGGAGCGGTCGTGGTAGGCGCGCAGCATGCCCGCCGCGCGCAGCTCCTTGAGCGCCGCCGCGAGCTGCACCAGCCGCTGCGGCACGTCAAGGTCGGCCGGCGCCTCGCCGAGTTCGCCGAACACCTGCGCGAGCGCCGAGCCGCCCAGGCGGTTCTTGCCGTGTGCCAGATCGATGAGCCACAGCGAGGTCGGGCGTTCATCCAGCTGCAGCGCCGGCGTCAGCGTGCGGCGCACCTCGGCGACGGGCGCGAAAGCGGAAACGATCAGTGAGACCGGTGCCACCACGCTCTTGGCAACGCTGCCCTCGCGCCAGGCGGTCTTCATCGACAACGAGTCCTTGCCCACGGGAATGGCGATGCCGAGCTGCGGGCACAATTCCTTGCCCACCGCGTGCACGGTCTCATAGAGCGCCGCATCCTCCCCCGGCTCCCCGCACGCCGCCATCCAGTTGGCGGACAGGCGCACGTCGGAGAGTGCGCCGATGTCGGCGGCGAGAATGTTCGTGAGCGCCTCGGCCACCGCCAGTCTCCCGGAGGCCGGCGCATCCAGCACCGCCACCGGGGTACGCTCACCCATCGCCATGGCCTCTCCGGCCGTGCCGTGGTAGTCCGCGAGCGTCACCGCCACATCGCTCACCGGTACCTGCCAGGGCCCGACGAGCTGGTCGCGGCTGACGAGGCCGCCGACCGTGCGATCGCCGATGGTGATGAGGAAGGTCTTGTCGGCGACCGCCGGCAGACGCAGCACCCGATAGGCGGCCTCCTTAAGATCGATCGTGGCGATGTCAAAGGGTCGCCGATGCGGGGTGAGGCTTGTGGCTTCGCGCGTCAGCCGCGGCGGTTTGCCGAGCAGCACCTCGAGCGGGATATCGACCGGGGTGTCGTTGAACAGCCCGTCCTCAACGACGAGCTGGCCTGAGCCGTTGATCTCGCCGATCACGGCAAACGGACAGCGCTCGCGCGCGGCGATCGCGCGGAACTGCGCGAGCGCCTGCGCCTCGATGATGAGCACGTAGCGCTCCTGCGCCTCGTTGCACCACAGCTCCAGCGGCGACATACCCGCTTCCGCGCTCGGAATCGTGCGCAGATCAACGCGCGCGCCGCGCACGCTGTGCGCGACCGCCTCGGGCACGGCGTTGGAAAGACCGCCCGCACCGACATCGTGGATGAGCACGATGGGATTGCGTTCGCCGAGCGACCAGCAGTGATCGATCACCTCCTGCGCGCGCCGCTGGATCTCCGGATTGCCGCGCTGCACGGAAGCAAAATCCAGATCCGCGCTCGAGCTGCCGCTGCCCACCGAGGAGGCCGCGCCGCCACCCAGGCCGATGAGCATCGCCGGGCCGCCGAGCACGATCAGCTGCGCGCCGAGCGGTACTTCCGGCTTGTGTACGTGCGCGCGACGCACGTTGCCGAGGCCACCGGCAATCATGATGGGTTTGTGATAGCCGCGCAGGCGCTGCGCCGGATCTCCCGCCGCCTGCTGCTCGAAGGTGCGGAAGTAGCCGCAGATCGCCGGGCGTCCGAACTCATTGTTGAAGGAGGCGGCCCCGATCGGGCCCTCGATCATGATCTCAAGCGCCGTGGCGATGCGCTCCGGTGCACCAAAGGGCCGCTCCCACGCGCGCTCGTAGCCGGGGATGCGCAGGTTAGAGACCGAGAAGCCCGTGAGCCCCGCCTTGGGCTTGGCGCCGCGCCCGGTGGCGCCCTCGTCGCGGATCTCGCCGCCCGCGCCGGTGGCCGCGCCCGGAAACGGTGAGATGGCGGTTGGATGGTTGTGCGTCTCGACCTTCATGAGAATGTCGATCGGCTCATGGCTGGCGCGGTAGATGCCGGAGAGCGGATCCGGGAAGTAGCGCACGCCCGGGGAGCCTGCCATCACCGCGGCGTTGTCCCGATACGCGGACAACACGCCGGCGGGATGGCGTGCATAGGTGTGTTTGATCATGCCGAACAAGGTATCGGCGCGCCGCTGCCCGTCGATGATCCAGCTGGCATTGAAGATCTTGTGACGACAGTGCTCGGAATTCGCTTGCGCGAACATCATGAGCTCGACGTCGGTCGGGTCTCGTCCCAGGCGCTGAAAACTCTCGAGCAGGTAATCCATCTCATCCGCCGAGAGCGCGAGCCCGAGCTCGCGGTCGGCCGCAACGAGCGCAGCGCGCCCGCCCGCCAGCGGCACCGTGCGCAGCGGTTGCGGCTGAGTGTGCGCGAACAGGCGCGCCGCGGCGCCAGCATCGAACAGTGCCATCTCGGTCATGCGGTCGCACAGTGCCGGCGCAAGCCGCATGAGCACGGCAGGCTCGAGTGCGTGCGCCGCGCGCACCCGGTACTCGACGCCGCGCTCGATGCGCCGCAGCGTGCTCACCGAGCACACGTGCGCAATGTCGGTGGCCTTGCTCGACCAGGGTGAGATCGTGCCGGCGCGCGGCACGATGAGTATGCTCTCGCCGCGCACGTCCTCGGCCGCGTGCGGCAGGCTCGGACCATACCTGAGAAGTGCCTCGAGCACGGCGCGCTGCGCAGCGCTCAAGGGTTGCGCCAGATCGGCGAAGTGCACGAAGCGGGCGTGCAGCTCCTGCACCGCCGGCTCCAGGACCCGCAGCCGTTCCAGCAGTTTCGCGATGCGGAAAGCGGACAGCGCCGGCGGTCCCGGTAATACCAGCATTACCGCCGCCTCACTTCTTCTCGCTCGGCGGCACCGAGTACAAGGGCATGGGAAACTGCGTGACGTTGGCGCCGCCGTCCAAAGCGGTGATCTTGCTCACCCCGTGCTTCTTCACCTCGTCGATGCGCAGAATCGAATGCATGGGCAGAAAGGTGCGCTTGACGCCGGCAAATTCGCCCTTGATGCGCTCCTCGGAGGGGTCCACCACCACCGAGGAACGCTCGCCGAACAGCAGCTCCTCGACCTCGATGAAACCGAACAGCTCCCCATGGTTAACCTTGCGTGCGTACACCTCGTAAACCTTGCCTTGATTCACGAACATAATGCGGAAAATGTGACTGGTTGCCATGGCTCGGCGCGGTCTCACTGCTAGCGTTAAGGCTGGCCATTATATGTCCGGGCGTGCCAGGGACGCTGGTGCGTCCGCACGGGGACCGATCCAGCACTTGCAGACGGACGGATTGCTCTTGAGTCGGGGAACCATGCTCAGGCTGAAAATCGTCAGCGACCAGCGCCGCTCACTGGCCGAGCGCAGCACGGCCGTGTTCTCGGTCGAGGGGGGCACCATCGGCCGCTCGGCGGACAACGACTGGGTGCTGCCGGACCCCGCGCGCTACGTCTCGGCGCACCACGCGCGCGTGCAGTTTCGCGAAGGCCACTTCTACCTGCAGGACGTCAGCACCAACGGGGTGTACGTGAATGACGCAACCGAGCCGCTCGCCAAGCGCGGCTCCAGCGGCTACCGCCTCGCCAACGGCGATATGCTGCGCATCGGCGAGTACCACATCGTGGCCGCCGTTGACGTGCGCCCCGCCGAGGAGGAGCCCCTGGCCGCCGTACCCACGAGCATCCAGGTGCTGCGCCCCTTAAAGCGCCGGGTGGAGCGCGACATCGGCGCCCCGATTAACCTCGAGGACCTGCTACTGACTTCGGAGGAGTCCGGCCCGGTCCTGCCGGTCAACGCCTACGGCCAGACAGTGGACTCGGGCAAGGTGCGCGCGCTGGCGCGCACGCTTGACCCGTTGCCGCCGCTGCGCCCGTCTGCACCCGAGCCGGCGCCAGCCCCGTCAGCGCCCATCGCGCCGCTGGGCGAGAGCGTGAGTTCCGAATCGATCTCGCAGCGCATGGCGCGGCTGGCGGAAGCCGTGGCGCGCGAACCGAAGAACGGCGGCAGCGCCGTAGCGCTCGAGGACCTGCGCTCAGGACTCGACGCCTTCTGTCGCGGCGCGGGCATCGCCTCGGAGAGTCTGCCGGCGGATGCGCATGGCCGCCTGCTGCATCTGGCCGGGCGGCTGTTTCGCGAGTCGTTTGTGGGATTCAAGGAGCTCGAGCGCACACGGGCGGAGACCCGCAACCGCTACCGCATCGAATCGCCGGCGCCGGACGAGGATGATCCGCGTCCCTCGCTCGCCAACCTCACGGTTGAGGATTTGCTTGTTACGCTGTTGGTGAACCACGAGGGACGGCGCTTAGACTCGGTGCAATGGCTGCGCGAGACAGTCGGAGAAGCGAAGCTGCACGAACAGGCTACCGCCCAGGCGACGCGCGCCGCCTTCGTCGAGTTTCTGGATCGCCTGGATCCAGCCGAGCTCGAGGCGCGCTTCGAGCGCGCGGCGCGCCGCGGCAAGGCGCGCACCGCCGACAAGGCGCAGTACTGGGAGCTGTTCACCACCTTCTACCGCAATCTCATCGAAATGCCGGCTGATCATCTGCCGCACACGTTCGTGGAGGCGTTCGCCGCCATGTATCGCGAGGTGTTAAGAAAGCCGGTCACTTAAGAAGGGCCGCGCAGCACTCATGGCGGAGAGGGTGGGATTCGAACCCACGTGCCGGTTTTACCCGACCATCCGATTTCGAGTCGGCGCCGTTATGACCGCTTCGGTACCTCTCCGGCTGCCCTGTGAGTCCAGCGGGGGCTGGTATTCTAGCGGAAAGCCCGAGCGGTGAGGGGAGGTTCGTGCGCGTAATTGCTCTCGCCGCAGTGCTGATTCTGCTCGCCGTCGTTGGCGGCTGCGGAAAATTCCAGCCCGCGGAAATCTTCGAGAAAAGCGCACTCACGGAGATCCGCGCGCGTGGCGAAGTGCGCGTGGTCACGCTCAATCTGCCCACCTGCTACTACCTCGGAGCGCAAGGCACCGAGGGGCTGGAGTTCGATCTCGCCACCGCTTATGCGGCCTATCTGGGCGTGAAGCTGCAGATGGTCCCGGTCGCCAACGAACGCGCCCTGCAGGCCGAGCTGGCCGCCGGCCGTGCCGACATCGCCGCGGCTTCCCTCACCAACACGCCCGAATGGAGCCGCATCGCGGATGCTGCGGAACCCTATACGCTCATCCCGCAGCTGGTGGTGTACCACCGCAGCGGCGTCAAGCCGCGCGATACGCTGCAGTTGGAGTCTGCCACGCTCGCCGTGCGCGCCGGCAGCCCGCAGGAGCGCATTCTGCAGCGCCTGAAGAGCACGGTCGCGCCGACGCTGAAATGGGAGGAAACCGCTCCGAGCGTGGCCGATCCGGTCGAGGACGTCGAGACGGGCGAGGCGCAGTACGCGATCACCGACGAGCGCGAGTTCTCCTTTGCCCACCACCTGTATCCGAACGTGCTGGTCGGCTTCGCACTGCCGGAGCAGCGCCCGGCGCAGTGGCTGGTGCGCCACGGCGCGCCGGGACTCTTGGCGAGCGTCAACACGTTCTTCCACCAGCTCGCCGCCTCCGGGCGCTTGCCGCAGATGGTGCAGGAGTCCTCGGGTGATACGCGCCCGTTCGCGTACGAGGAGTCGCGCGAGTTTCAGGCCCACGTCAGCGACCGGCTGCCGCAGTTTCGCGCCTGGTTCGAGGAAGCGGCCGCGCAGTCGGCCATCGACTGGCGGCTGTTGGCGGCGGTGGGCTATCAGGAATCAAAGTGGGAGGCACGCGCCAAATCCGAGGAGGGCGCGGTCGGGGTCATGATGCTAACCAGCGACACCGCGCAGGCGATGGGCATCAAGGATCGCACCGATCCCGAGCAGAGCATCAGCGCGGGCGCCCGCTATCTTGCGCAGGTGCGCGCGATGATTCCGGAGCGGATCGCCGAACCGGACCGCACCTGGCTCACCGTCGCCGCCTACAACGTCGGCTTCGGTCATCTCGAGGACGCGCGCATCATCGCGCAGGCACGAGGCAAGAACCCGGATTCCTGGGCGGACGTGCGCGCGGTATTGCCGCTGCTCGCCCAGGAACGCTGGTACGAGCGCGCCAAGCGAGGCTATGCGCGCGGCTGGGAACCGGTGCAGTTCGTGGATCGCATCCAGCGCTACCTGACGCTGCTCGAGTGGCAGCCGGGCGAGGCGCCCGCGACCGTGGTTACGCCCGCGCCGCGAGGGGCGGAGCACAGCGCAGCCGCGCCTGCGGTCGTGCCGGTCACGATTCAGGCGGCGCCCGCGACAGCGCCGCCAGCGGTGACGCCGGCAAAGTAGCGCCGCGGCTCTCAGATGCGGCGCTGCGCGAAGAATTCCTGCAGCACCCGGCCGCACTCCTCCATCAGCACGCCGCCGAACACGTCCACCCGGTGATTGAGCCCGGGCAGCGCAAACACGTCGGTGATGCTGCCGGCGCCGCCGGCGCGCGGATCCCACGCGCCAAACACCACCCGGCGCACGCGCGCGTGCACGAGAGCGGCCGCACACATGACGCACGGCTCGAGCGTTACATAGAGGGTGGTGTCGGTCAGCCGGTAGGTGCGCAGCGCCGTGCCCGCGCCGCGCAGCACCTGCACTTCCGCGTGCGCGGTCGGATCGTGCGTGCCGATCGGACTGTTGCCGGCGCCGGCGATGATCTCATCGTCGCGTACCAGCACCGCCCCCACCGGCACCTCGCCGCGCGCGCCCGCCGCGCTTGCATACGCGAGTGCAGCGCGCATGAAGCTCACGTCGCGGCCGCCTTCAGCCGGAACCGCCATGGGGCTCCTCGCTCGCCGGTGCGGCCGGCGGCAGGAACAGCGCCGGATCGACGAAATCGGTATTGAGCGCGACGCCGAAGTGCAGATGTGGCCCCGTCGCCCGTCCGGTGGCGCCGACCTTGCCGATCACCTCCCCGGCGCGCACCCGCTGCCCGGCGTGCACGTCAATCTCGCTCAGGTGGCAGTACATCGTGATGAGGCCGCGGCCGTGATCGAGGATGACGGTGTTGCCGTTGAAGAAGTAGCTGCCGGTATCCACCACGCGCGCATCGGCCGACGCCTGTATGGGCGTGCCGGCCGCGGCGGCGATGTCCATGCCGGTGTGCGGGTTGCGCGGCTCGTTGTTGAAAACGCGCCGCGAGCCATAGGAGCTCGAGCGGATCCCCGGCACCGGCGGCAGCAGCTGCAGTGTCGCCGGTGCACTCTGGGAGTAGGTGGCTACGGCCTGGCGGATGCGCGGCTGCTCGCGATTCACGCGTGCCAGATCCTTCGTCGAGAGGTCCACCTGACGCGGCGCCACGGTGAGGCGTTGCACGGTGTATTGCTTGTCGGTGACCTGGAAGCCGATCGCCGTGCCGTCAGGCGTGCCGTCCGCTACGCGAATGAGTGCAGGACCGGGAGCCTGCGAAAGCGGGATGCCGACGACGGCGAGCCAGTGCTCCGCTACGCGCAGCACGAGCACGCGTCGGTCCTCGAACGTAACCATCGGCGCCTTGCCCGGCGGCGCCTCGACGGCGAGCAGCGCCACGCCGCCGGGCACGAGTTCCGCCTGCGGCAGGAGGAGCGACGCCTCGTCCGCGGCCGCACCGCAGGACAGCGCGCCGGCCACGAGAACGAGCGGCGCGAGCGCGCAGCACC
>DATHLO010000077.1:0-6085 GCA_035488075.1 Steroidobacteraceae bacterium
CGCGTAACGCTCCCCCGTGCGCTGCGCGAGGATCGTGACGATGGCGGAGGCGAACACGCTCGCGCCGGCCAGGATCACCAGATTCGCCCCGAGCCAGTCGTCGGGGTTCT
This sequence comes from Steroidobacteraceae bacterium, assembly GCA_035488075.1. Lineage (GTDB taxonomy): Bacteria > Pseudomonadota > Gammaproteobacteria > Steroidobacterales > Steroidobacteraceae > 13-2-20CM-66-19. The sequence goes on from DATHLO010000077.1 coordinate 111, forward strand.
GCAGCAGCCGCTCGAGCGTGCGGGCGCGGCCGTGCCCCGCCTGTGCGCGGTGCCGGATGCGGAAGCGGTTGACCGAGAGCATCGCCACCTCGGTGCCCGAGGAGAAGGCGACGATGAGCAGCAGCAGCACCAGGGCGAGGATCAGCATCAGGGGGTGAGATGAGACGTTCAAGGCGGTATTCAAGGCGGTACCTTTCTCGCGGCCTGGAGGGCCGGCGGCGACCGCGGCGGTCCCCGCACGGCACGGACGCCTAGCATAGAAGCTTGGGCGGCCCGGCGGGAAAAGGGCGCCCGCGCCCCTATAATCCTTCCCCCACCCCCGATACCCGAAACGCTCATGTTCGATCACCTGACGCAACGCCTGACCCGCACGCTTGAGACCCTGCGGGGCCGCGGCCGCATCACCGAGGAGAACGTCGGGGAGGCGCTACGCGAGGCGCGGGTGGCGCTTTTGGAAGCGGACGTCGCCCTGCCGGTGGTCAAGAGCTTCATCGAGGCCGTCAAGTCAAAGGCGCTGGGCGCGGAGGTACTTTCGAGCCTGACGCCCGGGCAGGCCTTCATCGGCATCCTGCACGATGAGCTCGTGGCGCTCATGGGAGGCGCGGGTGCGGGCTTCAAGCTGCGGGCACAGCCTCCGGTGGTGGTGCTGCTCGCCGGCCTTCAGGGCGCGGGCAAGACCACGACCGCCGCGAAGCTCGCACGCCTGCTCAGCGAGCGGGAGAAGAAGCGTGTGCTCCTGGTCAGCACCGACGTGCGCCGCCCGGCTGCGATGCTGCAGCTCGAGCGCCTCGCCTCCCAGGTGGGCGCGGAGTACTTCCCGGCCGAGGCTACCCAGGCCCCGTCAGCCATCGCGCGCGCGGCACTCACGCGCGCCAAGAACGGCGTCTTCGACGTGCTGATCGTCGATACCGCGGGGCGACTGCACGTCGATGCCGGCCTCATGGCCGAGGTGCGCGAGATCGATGCCGCGGTCGGTTCCGCCGAGCGGCTGTTCGTCGTGGACTCGATGGCCGGCCAGGACGCGGTCAACGCGGCACGCGCCTTTGGCGCGACGCTCGATCTGACCGGCATCATCCTCACCAAGGCCGACGGGGACGCCCGCGGGGGCGCTGCGCTCTCGGTACGCCAGATCACCGGCAAGCCGATCGTGTTCCTCGGGGTGGGCGAGAAGACCGAGGCGCTCGAGCCCTTCGATGCCGAGCGCATGGCCTCGCGCATCCTCGGGATGGGCGACGTGGTGAGCCTGGTCGAGCAGGTGCACCGCCAGGTCGACCACCAGGAAGCCCAGCGCCTGGCGGACAAGGTCGTCAAGGGCAAGGGCTTCGACATGCTCGACCTGAGGAGCCAGCTCGAGCAGCTGCAGAAAATGGGCGGCGTCGGGGCGCTCATGGATAAGCTCCCGGGCGCGGTGATGAAGAAGGGGTCGCTGTCCGCCGAGCAGGGGGATAAGGACCTGCGCCGCCAGATCGCCATCATCAATTCCATGACGCCGCGCGAGCGGCGCAACCCCGGAATCATCGACGGCTCGCGCCGCCGGCGCATTGCCGGAGGCTCCGGTGTGGCCGTCCAGGACGTCAACCGGCTCCTCAAGCAGTTCCAGGAGATGCAGCGGGTGATGAAGAGCATGAAGGGCGGGGCGCTCAAGCGCATGATGGGCGCCTTCAAGGGGGGCATGCCGCCGGGGTTTCCGGGCCGCTAAGGCCTGCCCATGGCTCTCCCGGGCGCCCCGCAGCGCCCCGGAGGGTCGGTCGCGGCGACACAAGCGCACGCGGGGCCTAGAAAAACTGGCGCAGGATTCGCACGTTGCGTAGAATCCGCGCTCTTTTTTGGGGGGCCCATTCGCGGCCACCCGCACTGAACGAGAGCGATACGATCATGGTAACTATTCGCCTGACGCGGCGCGGGGCACGCAACCAGCCCTTCTACCACGTCGTGGTAACCGACAGCCGCAAGCGCCAGGGCGGACCGAGCCTGGAGCACGTGGGATTCTTCAACCCGATCGCGCGCCGCGGTGAGCAGAAGCTGAAGCTCGATCTGCCGCGCATCGACTACTGGGTGGGCAAGGGCGCACAGCCCTCCGAGCGCGTGGCGCACCTGGTGAGTTCCTACCGCAAGCAAGCCACCGCGTAAGAGCTTCGAACCGTCTCGCGCAGCGGACCTCGCTTAAAAAGAGGTGTCCGGCGCGGGACAAGAGACGCACCGTGCAGTGGGTCGAACTGGGGCGGCTGGGTGCCCCCTACGGCATCAAGGGCTGGATTCATGTCGAATCACACACCGAGCCGCGCGCGCGGTTGCTCGAGTACCCGGTGTGGAATCTCAGGCTCGCCAACGGCGAGCGCTTCAGCCGGCACCTGACGCAGGGCCGTGCGCACGGGGAGGGTCTCGTCGCGAGCCTCGAAGGCGTCGCGGACCGCGACATGGCGGCGGCGCTCACCGGCGCGGTGGTGGAGATCGAGCGCGCGGCGCTGCCGGAGCCAGCGGCGCGGGAGTACTACCGCGCGGACCTCGTGGGATTTGTGGTCACGAATCTCGAGGGGGCGCAGCTCGGGCGGGTGAGCCATTTCGTGGATGCGCCGCGCGGGGCGGTGATGGTGACCAAGGCGTCCGACGGACGCGAGCACTGGGTGCTTGCGCAGCCGCGGCACCTGAAGAAGGTGGATCTTGAGGCCGGCACGATAGTGGTGGACTGGCCGGCGGAGCTGGAATAGAACGCTCCATGAAGATCGAGGTCGTGACGCTCTTTCCGGGCATGATCGAAGGGGCGCTCGGCTTCGGGATCGTGAGTCGCGCCCTCGGACGCGGACTTTTGAGTGTGGGCACGGAGGATCCGCGCGCACACACGACGGACGTGCATCGGACGGTCGATGACCGCCCCTACGGGGGTGGGCCGGGCATGGTGATGAAGCCCGAGCCGCTGGTGGCGGCGATCCGCGCCGCGCAGGCGCGGCTGCCGCCGGGGAGCCCGCGGGTGTACCTGTCGGCGCAGGGCGAGCCCTTCAGCCAGGCCTACGCGCAGGCGCTCGCGCGCAGCCCGGGGCTGTTGCTCGTGGCGGGACGCTACGAGGGTGTGGATGAGCGCGTGGTGCAGCTTGCGATCGACCGCGAGCTCTCGGTCGGGGACTACGTGCTCTCGGGCGGGGAGTTGCCGGCGCTGGTGGTGATCGATGCCGTGGCGCGGCTTCTGCCCGGAGCGCTCGGGGATGAGCGCTCGAGCGTCGAGGACTCTTTTGTACAGGGCCTGCTCGACTGGCCGCATTACACGCGGCCGGAAGTGTACGAAGGCTCAAGCGTGCCGCCGGTGCTGTTGTCCGGTGATCACGCGGACATCCGCCGCTGGCGGCTCGCGCAGGCGTTCACGCGTACCGTGGCGCGCCGGCCCGGGATGCTGTCGCAGGCGAAACTCGCGCCCGAGATACGGCGCGCATTGGATGAATTTCTGGCCGCACGTGCGGCGGGAAACCAAGATCGAGGTGAGCAAACATGAGCAAGATCATTCAGGAAATCGACAAGCAGCGCATGACCCGCGTGGTGCCGGAGTTCAAGCCGGGCGACACCGTGGTGGTGCAGGTTAAAGTGGTGGAGGGCGATCGCGAGCGCGTGCAGGCTTACGAGGGCGTCGTCATCGCCAGGAGCAACCGCGGCATCAACTCCTCCTTCACGGTGCGCAAGATCTCTCACGGCGAGGGCGTCGAGCGCGTGTTCCAGACCTACAGTCCCGCGATCAGCGACATCAGCGTCAAGCGCCGCGGCAGCGTGCGCCGCGCCAAGCTGTACTACCTGCGCGATCTGTCCGGCAAGGCCGCGCGCATCGAGGAGAAGATCTGAGGGCACCGGATCGCTGGTGCGATTGGGTGAGAAGTAAGGTCACGTCATGACAGCGCGTTCGTTTTTCTCTGGTTTGTGGCGGGCCCTGGACGGGCTGCGCAGGGGGCTGCACCTCATCCTGATGCTCGTGATCTTCGGGGTGCTGTTCGGCGTGCTGCGCGGCAGCGTGCCCTCCGTGCCCTCCAAGGCCGCGCTCGTCATCGCTCCGGAGGGCCCGCTCGTCGAGCAGCTCTCCGGGGACCCGCGCATGCGCGCCCTGGACGAGGCGCTCGGCAATGAGCGCGAGGAGGCGCTGCTGTGGGACCTCATCGACTCGATCCGCGCCGCCGCGAGCGACAAGCGCATTCAGGTGCTGGTGCTGGATCTGGACAAGCTCGAGAGTGGCACTCAGCCGGCGCTCGCGGAATTGGCCGCAGCCATCCGCGAGTTTCGCGCCAGCGGCAAGAAGGTCATCGCCTACGGCGTGGAGCTCACCCAGGAGCGTTACTACCTCGCCGCCCAGGCGGATGAGATTTACCTGGATCCCATGGGCTTCGTGCTGTTGCAGGGCTACGACCGCTACCGTACGTATCTGAAGGATGCGCTCGACAAGCTGGGCGTCGACATCAACGTGTTCCGTGTCGGCACCTTCAAGAGCGCGGTCGAGACCTACACACGCACCAACATGTCGCCCGAGGATCGCGAGGAAAGCCGCACCTACCTCACCGCGCTCTGGAACGCCTACCAGGAAGAGGTGACCAAGGCGCGCAAACTGCCCCCGGACGCGCTGGCGAAGTACGTCGATAGCTTCATGCAGACCGTGCCGGCGGCTAAGGGCGATGCGGCGAAGATCGCCCTCAGCGACGGCCTGGTGACGGGGCTGAAGACGCAGATCGAAGTCGAGAAGCGCCTGGCTGAGCTGGTGGGTGAGAACGACGACGGCGACTCCTTCAGCGGCGTCTCCAGCAGCGACTACCTGCGCGTCGCACGCGCCGAGAAGCGGCTCAATCTCGGCAAGCAGAAGGTCGGCGTCATCGTCGCCGCGGGCGAGATCCTCGATGGCGACCAGCCGCCCGGCACGATCGGCGGGGACTCCACCGCGCGCCTCATCCGCCAAGCACGCACCGACAAGGACATCAAGGCGGTGGTGCTGCGGGTCGACAGTCCCGGCGGCAGCGTGCTCGCCTCCGAGGAGATCTATCGGGAGCTTGTGGCGCTGCGCGCCGCGGGCAAGCCGCTCGTGGTCTCCATGGGCGGTTACGCGGCCTCCGGCGGCTACTACATCTCAGCCCCGGCGGATGAGATCTGGGCGAATCCTGCGACCATCACCGGCTCGATCGGCATCTTTGCGATCATCCCGACGGTGGACAAGACGCTCGGCAAGATCGGTGTCAGCACGGATGGCGTCGGCACCACCGCGCTCTCCGGGCAGCTGCGCATCGACCGGCCGCTGAGCGAGGGTGCGCGCGCGGTGCTGCAGGCGGTGACCACGCATGGCTACGATGAGTTTGTGGCGCGTGTCGCGGCGGGCCGCAAGAAGACCCCGGCCGAGGTGGATGCCATCGCTCAGGGACGCGTGTGGGCCGGCGTGGACGCGAAACGCAACGGGCTCGTCGATCAGCTCGGCTCGTTCAACGAGGCGGTGGCTGCGGCCGCGCGGCGTGCCAAGCTCACCAGCTACTCGACCAAGTTCATCGAGCCGAAGCTCACCTGGGCGGAAGCGCTCGTGATGAACCTGAAATCGCGTCTGATCCGCTCTTTCGTGCATGCCAGCCCGGATCAGGCGGCGCTCGCACGGCTGGCGCAGCGCCTGGACCCGGTGACGCACCAGGCAGCGATCCTCAGCCGCTTCAGTACCCCGAACCGGCTGTACGCTTACTGCTTCTGCGAAGTGCGCTAGCGGCGCGAGCTACAGGGTCGACCAGTCAAGGATGACCTTGCCGGATTTGCCGGAGCCCATGGTCTCAAAGCCCTGGATGTACTCCTGCACCGGGAAGTGGTGCGTGATGATTGGGTCGAGCTTCAGGCCGCTTTGCAGCAGGCTCGCCATTTTGTACCAGGTCTCGAACATCTCGCGCCCGTAGATGCCCTTCAGGGTGAGTCCCTTGAAGATGACCTGGTTCCAGTCAATCGCCGTGTCCTCCGGCGGAATTCCCAGGATCGCGATCGAG
>DATHLO010000078.1:0-5349 GCA_035488075.1 Steroidobacteraceae bacterium
ACCAGGGGAATGCGCCGCCGCCCACAGGCGTGATACAGATTCGGCCACAGCTCGGTCTCGAAGATGACCGCGAGCCGTGGCTGTACGCGCGCCAGGAAACGGCGCACGGCACCGGGCAGGTCGTAGGGCACGTAGCACACCTGCGCCACGTTGCCAAAGAGCGCCCGGGCGCGCGCCGCGCCGGTCGGGGTGAACGTGCTCACCGTGAGGGGCAGCTGCGGGTGGCGCCGCTGCAGCGCCGCCACGAGCGCAGCGCAGGCCTGCACCTCCCCCACCGACACCGCGTGCAGCCACACCCCGCCCGCGGGCCGCGCGGGCACGAAACCGAAGCGCTCGCTGAAGTTGCGCCAGTAGCTGCGGTCGAAGAGACCGCGCCACAGGAGCATGACGGAGATGAGCGGGGCGGCGAGGTAGACGGCTAAAAGATAGAGGAGGCGCAAGCAGGACCTGTTACGGCGGCAGCTCAGTCTTGCCGGATGACTGGCGGTAGCCATCGAGCAGCCCGTGCCAGTCGGATTCGGTGAAGCGCTCCGGCGGCATCCCCCAGGTCACCTTCTCCAGCGAACGGCGCAGGCGCACGAGGTTGCCGTCGCGCCAGATGCCCGGCTTGCGCAGCTGACAGCGGTCGAAATCGATCAGATACACGCTCTCCTCGCTCAAGAGCACGTTGTGGGCGTTCAGATCCGCGTGACACACACCCAGGTCGTGGAAGCGGCGGATGCAGCGCCCGATCGAGATCCAGGTGACGATCGACAGCGCGCCGGTGCGCAGGCATTCGGTGAGCGAACCGACCGTCGGCAAGCGCTCGGTGATCAGGTCGCCGGTGTAGGTTGAGCCCTGGTGGCGGTAACGCGCCGCGAGCGGCGCCGGCACCGGCAGTCCCGCACGGTGCAGACGGTAAGTCAGCTGCCACTCGGCAAACGGGCGCGTACTCGACTCGTCGCGCCAGCGGTAACGATCGCCGAACAGCTGCGCCACGAGACCGCCGCGCCGATAGTGTCGCAAGACGAAAGCGCGGCCATCGGCCTTCACAAAATAGGTGGTGCCGCGCCCGCATGCGCGGCCGTCGAGTTCGCCGCGCGCCTGCCAGAAGCGCGGCCCGAACCAATCGTTGCTCAAATTGCCGACCCGCGAGGTGTCATATAGCATGGCGCCGCCTGCGACCGCGCTGCGTTTGACTTCCGGACCGAGCGCGTAGCGCCGCCCACTCACAAAGCTAACTCCATCATGTTGTCGTTCGCCGAAGCGCCGCGCAGCGTCTGCATACTGAGGTTGTCGGCGATCGGTGATGCCTGTCACGTCGTGCCGATCGTGCGCACCTTACAGCAAGCGTGGCCGGCGACCCAGCTCACCTGGATCATCGGCAAGACCGAAGCGCGCCTCATGCACCTGCTCGAAGGCGTGGAGTTTATCACCGTAGACAAGCGCTCGAGCTTCGCCGCGGCCCGCAGCCTGCGCGCGCGCCACTTCGACGTGCTGCTGCACATGCAGCTGGCACTGCGCGCGAGCCTGATCGCACGCAGCGTGCCGGCGCGTATCCGACTCGGCTTCGATCGGGCGCGCGCCCGCGAGCTGCAGTGGTTGTTCACCAACGCACGCATCGCGCCGCGCAGCCGCGAACACGTGCTCGACAGCTTTTTCGGCTTCCTCGAGGCGCTCGGCATCAGCGAGCGGCTGCTGCGCTGGGACCTGCCGCTGCCAGCCCCCGCACGCGCTTACGGCGCACGCCTCATCCCGGACGCACAGCCGACGCTCGTCATCAGCCCGTGCTCAAGTCACGCACTGCGCAACTGGTCGCCCGTGCGCTACGCCGCCGTGGCCGAGCATGCCGCGCAGCGCCACGGCCTGCGGGTGATTCTCGCCGGGGGTCCGAGCGAGGTGGAGCGGCAGATGGGAGTGGACATCGAGCGCGCCTGCCACGCGCCACTCATCAACCAGATCGGCAAGGACACGCTGCCTGAATTGCTCGCGCTGCTGGCGCGGGCGCGCCTGCTGGTGACGCCCGACTCAGGTCCGGCGCACATGGCCACGATGGTGGGCACGCCGGTCGTTGGCCTGTACGCCGCCACCAACCCGGCGCGCAGCGGCCCTTATCTGTCGGGCCGCTGGTGCGTGAACGCCTATGCGGAGGCTGCCCGTGTGTACCGCGGCGTGGAGCCCGAAGAGCTGCCCTGGGGCCACAAGATCGAGGAGCCCGGTGTCATGGAGCTGATCCGCGTCGCGGAGGTGAACGCGAAGATCGACGAGCTGCTGGCCGGCCCGCATGCCTAAAGGCGCGCGAGCTGCGCCCGCGGCGGTGTGCGGTCGCAGTTGTGATGGCTCCGGTGCGCTTGCTTAAATGACGCGGACGCCCGGGGGCTCTGCAACCAGGAACGCATGCATGAACGACATCCTCGTACCCATCTCGGCCGGTGAGCTGCTCGATAAGATCACCATCCTCAGGATCAAGGCCGCGCGCATCCAGGACGGCGCGAAACTTGCGAACGTCAAACTTGAACTGTCGCTGTTAGAGAAGACCTGGTCCGACTCGGGCTGCGCGGCGCAGGCGGTGGCACCCGACGAGCGCGCGCTGCAGGAGGTCAACGAGCGGCTGTGGGACATCGAGGACCTCATACGCGACAAGGAAGCGAAACAGACCTTCGACCGCGATTTCATCGAGCTGGCACGCGCGGTCTATATCGCCAACGACGAGCGTGCGGCGATCAAGAAGCGCATCAACGTGCAGCTCGGATCGCGCCTGGTGGAAGAGAAATCCTACAAGCAGTACCGCTAGCGCGCCGCGCGCCGGCGCATCAGCGTTGCAGCGTGTACTCCGCGCCGCAGTACGGGCACTTCGCCCAGCCGGTCGTCTCGATGGGCAGATACACGCGCGGGTGCGAGTTCCACAGGTACATCTGCGGCATCGGGCAGCACAGCGGCAGATCCTCGGCGCCGATCTGGTACTGGTTCTGCGCGTTCGCTTCGATGAGCGGCTTAGCCGTCGCGACCATGGGGAGTCTCTGCCGGGGGCACGGATGATGCACCGATTATACCCGCCCGCCGGCGCGACTTAAGCGGCCATCGTCAGATCCCACAGGCGCGTCACCGCCGCCCGCAGGTCGCGGAATTCCTCCGCCGGCACGAGCGCCGCGGCACCGGCCAGGGACAGATGATGACTGCGCGCCCGGTAAGCGCGGTAAGCGGCGGTGAGCACGTCGACGCTCGCCTGCGGCACCAGATCCGCCGAGGCCACCGATTCGAGCTGCCGTATGGTGTCCGAGTAGAGCGCCACCGGGGGGTAGTCGCGCGCCCACTTCAGCGCCCAGTACTGGGCCAGGAATTCGATGTCGGCGATGCCGCCCGGGTCCTGCTTGATGTCGAAGTGCCGGGTGTCGCCGGCGGAGAGTTCCTTGCGCATGCGCTCGCGCATGGTGCGCACCTCGCTGCGCAGTGTCTCGCGCCGCACGTGATGGCACAGCACCTCGAGGCGCACGGCCTCGAAGCGCGCGCGCAGCTCGCCCGAGCCGGCCACGGCGCGGGCGTGCAGCAGCGCCTGATGTTCCCAGGTCCAGGCGTCCTCACGCTGGTAGTCGGCGAAGGCGTCGATGCTGGTCACGAGCAGGCCGCCCTTGCCGCTCGGGCGCAAGCGCACATCCACCTCGTAGAGCCGCCCGGCAGCGGAGTGCATGGTGAGCAGATGCACGATGCGCTGCGCCAGGCGCACGAAGAACAGCTGATTGTCGATCGGCTTGGCGCCGCTCGTTTCCTGCTGTTCACCGTGCGAGTCGTGCAGGAAGACCAGATCCAGATCCGAGGAATAACCCAGCTCCATGCCGCCGAGCTTGCCGTAGCCGACCGCGCAGATATTCACCGGCCGCCGCGCGGGTGCCTCCCCGCACAGGGGCACGCCGAACTGCGCGGTGATCTGGCGCCAGCCCAGCTGCAGGGCGCACTCGACGATGAGCTCGGCGATATCGGTAAGCCGGTCGCTCACCTGCATGAGCGGCAATAAGCCGGTGAGGTCCGCCACCGCCACGCGAAACAGCGCCGCGCTCTGGAACTGGCGCAGCGCCTCCACCTGCTGCTCCGGGTCCTCTTCGCGCAGCTGTTCCAGGCGCGCTGCCAGATCGCGCGCGAACGCGGCACGCTCGGGCAGCTGCGACAGCAGACGCTCATCGATCAGCTCATCGAGCAGCAGCGGGTGGGTGGCGATCTGGCCGGCGAGAAAGTCGCCATGGCGGCACAGCTCCACCAGACGGGCGCGCGCCGGGCCATTCTCCTGCAGCAGCGCAAAGTAGGCCGAGCGCTGACCGATGGCCTCGATGATCCTGAGCACCCGCCGCAGCACCGGCAGCTGAGCGCTGCTGTGCGCCACGTCCGCCAGCAGCACCGGCAGCAGGGCCTGCAGACGGCGTCGGCCCGCCTCATCGAGCTTGCGCACCAGCGCCGAGGCGCGCAGTTCAAGCAGCAGTCGCGCCGCCTCGGCAGGGTCCGTGAAACCGGCCTGCACCAGGGCGGCCTCGAGGGCGGCGGTCTCCGCCTGGGTGTCCCAGAAGCGCCCGAGATCGATGCGCACGGCGGGGCGCACGGCGCCGGTGCCCCCGAAGATCACCAGCCGGAAGTGCCGGCTCACCTGCGCGCGCTGCACCTGCAGCTGCGCGAGCAGCGCGGGCCAGTCAGCCGCTCCCATGGCGAGTGCGATGCGCTCGCGCGTGAGGGCGTCCGCGGGCAACTGATGCGTCTGCAGGTCGCCGAGCATCTGCAGGCGATTCTCCAGACGCCGCAGATACAAATAGGCGCCGCGCAGCTCCGCGACCGCCTCCGGCGGCAGCAGGCGCGTCTCGCCCAGGCGCGCGAGCGCGGCCAACAAAGACGGGGTCTGCAGGCGCCGGTCGCGACCGCCGCGCGTCAGCTGCAGCGCCTGCACGACGAACTCGATCTCGCGGATGCCGCCGGGGCCGAGCTTGATGTGCTCGGCGAGCTCGCGGCGTTCGACCTCGCGCTCGATCAGGGCCTTCATCTCGCGCAGGCTCTCGAACACGCCATAGTCGAGGTAGCGCCGGTAGACGAACGGGCGTACGGCGGCCGCCTCAATCTCGCAGTAGCGCTCGGCGCTGGTGATGGGACGGGCCTTCACGTACGCGTAGCGCTCCCAATCGCGCCCGTGACGCTGCAGGTAATCCTCGAAGGAGGCAAAACTCGCCACTAACGGACCGGAGTCCCCGAACGGCCGCAGCCGCAGATCGACGCGCTACACGAAGCCCTCCGCGGTCGCGGTGCCGAGCAGCCGTGCGAGTGCCTGACCCAGACGCGTGAAGAACTCCTCGTTGGCGATGGCGCGCGGCCCGTCGGTTTCCCCGTGTTCGGGGA
>DATHLO010000079.1:0-3850 GCA_035488075.1 Steroidobacteraceae bacterium
GCGCCCTTACAAATCCCCGAACTGCCGCTGCAGCAGGCTCAGAGCCGCGATCGCTGCGGTCTCGGTACGCAGCACGCGCGGCCCCAAGCGCACGCCGAGGAAGCCTGCGGCCACGGCGCGCTCCTGCTCCTCGGCGCTCAGGCCGCCCTCGGGGCCAATGAGCACGGTGACGGCGCCCGCCGGCCGCGGCACATCGGCGATGCCGAGCGCCGCACCCGGGGAAAGCAGCAGCCGCGTGCCATCCTCAGCCTTGGCCTGCAGGAACTCGCGCAGCTCGAGTGGCTCGGTGAGCGAGGGCAGGCGATTGCGGCCACTTTGCTCGCAGGCGGCGATGGCAATGGCGCGCCAGTGCGCAAGCTTGCGCGCCGCAGCCTTGGCATCCAGGCGCACCACGCTGCGCTCGGTCAGAAGCGGCAAGAGGCGCGCGACGCCAAGCTCGGTGGCCTTCTGCACGATCAGATCCATGCGCTCACCGCGCGAGACGCCCTGCGCGAGCGTGAGGGACAGCGGAGACTCGCGCTCCGTGGCACTCGCTTCTGCGACGGCCACCGTCACCGCATCCCCGCGCGCCGCCTCGATGCGCCCCGCGAACTCGCCGCCTCTGCCGTTAAAGAGCGTGAGCGGCGCTCCCGGCCGCAGGCGCAGCACCCGCGTGACGTGCCCTGCGGCGTTGCCCCGCAGCGTCACGCGCGCGCCGCACTCGAGCGCCGCGTCGACGTACACGCGACTCAGTCGCATGTCGCGCGCTCGATCCCCTCGCGGGCGACCTCGACCATGAGGTCGATCTCGGCCGGCGTGACGACGTACGGGGGCATGAAGTACACGACGTTGCCCACCGGGCGCAGCAGCACCCCGCGCGCGAGTGCGTGGCGGTAGATGGTGAGGCCGCGGCGCTCCTGCCACGGGTAGGGCGTGCGCGTCGCCTTGTCCTGGGCGAGCTCGAGCGCCACGATCATGCCGCGCTGGCGCACCTCGGCCACGTGCGGGTGATCCTCGAGCTCGCGCGCGCGGGCCCCCAGGTGCGCGGCGAGCACGCGGTTCTTTTCGAGCACGTCCTCTTCGCGGAAGAGGGCGAGACAGGCGCGCGCGGCGGCGCAGGCGAGCGGGTTGCCGGTAAAGCTGTGCGAGTGCAGGAAGGCGTTGAGCTTCACGTACTCATCGTAGAAGGCGGCGTAGATCTCATCCGTGGTCAGCACCACCGACAGCGGCAGGTAGCCTGCGGTGAGGCCCTTGGAGAGGCACATGAAGTCGGGGCGGATGCCGGCCTGCTCGCAGGCGAAGAAGGTACCGGTGCGACCGAACCCGACCGCGATCTCATCGGCGATGAGGTGCACCTGGTGGCGGTCGCACGCCGCGCGCAGCAGCGTGAGATACACCGGGTCGTACATGCGCATCCCGCCGGCGCACTGCACCAGCGGCTCGACGATCACCGCGCAGCTCTCATGGGCGTGAGCGGCGAGCGCGGCCTCCATGTGCGCAAACTGCGCGCGGCTGTGCGCCTCCCAGCTCACCCCGGGTGCGCGCTGGTAGCAGTCCGGCGAGGGCACGGTGATCACATCCATGAGCAGCGGGCGGTAGATCTCCTTGTAGAGCTCGACGTTGCCGACCGCCAGCGCGCCCAGGGTCTCCCCGTGGTAGCTGTTGGCGAGCGTGATGAAGCGGCGCTTGGACGTGCGGCCGACGTTGCGCCAGTAGTGGAAGCTCATCTTCACCGCCACTTCCACCGCGGAGGAGCCGTTGTCGGCGTAGAAGCAGCGCGTGAGCCCGGGCGGCGCGAGCGCCGTGAGCTCCTCGGAGAGCGCGATCACCGGCTCGTGCGTGAAGCCGGCGAGGATCACCTGCTCGAGGGACTCCAGCTGCGCGCGCACCGCGGCGTTGATTTTCGGGTTGGCGTGGCCGAAGAGGTTCACCCACCAGGAGCTCACCGCGTCCAGGTAGCGCTTGCCCTCGAAGTCCTCGAGCCACGCGCCCGCACCACGGCGGATGGGAATGAGGGGCAGTTCCCCCTCGTGATCCTTCATCTGCGTGCACGGGTGCCACACGTGCGCCAGGTCACGCTTGACGTAAGGGGCGTTGGCGGAGCTCATGCGGCAATTGTGGCATGATCGCCACGACCGAGCCTCACGCTCACCGCTACACGTAACCCTCAAGCGATGTCAGCTCTTCCTGCGACGGCACTGAAGGTCGAGACCACGACCGGTCTTCTCATCGGGGTCCGCCAGGTGCTCTCGCCACACTGCGACGCGCGTCCCCCCGGGATGCTGCCGGAACTGATCATCGTGCACGGCATCAGCCTGCCGCCGAACGAGTTCGGCGGCCCGTGGATCGATCGGCTCTTCACCGGCACGCTCCCCTGGGACGCGCATCCGTATTTTCGTCAGATCGAAGGCCTGCGCGCCTCGGCACACGTGGTGATCCGCCGCGAGGGGCAGCTGACGCAGTACGTGCCCTTCGGCGAGCGCGCCTGGCACGCCGGCGTCTCACAGTACCGCACGCGTAGCGGCTGCAACGATTTCTCGATCGGGGTGGAGCTCGAGGGCACGGACGACATCGCCTACACGGATGCCCAGTACGCGCAGCTCCTTGAACTCATCGCGGCGCTGATTGAGGCCTATCCCTCGCTCTCCCCCGAGCACCTCGTCGGGCACAGCGACGTCGCCCCTGGGCGCAAGAGCGATCCTGGACCGTACTTCGAGTGGCGGCGGCTGCGCGCGCGGCTGAGCGAGCGGCTCAGGGCCTGAAGAGTGAAGGCTACTTCGGGCGCTCGTGCCGCCAGAGCACTTCCGTACCGCGCTCGTGCCGCGCGAGCACGCGCGCAATGACGAACAGCAGGTCCGAAAGACGGTTGAGGTACTTCACGACCTCGGGGCTCACGGACTCCGCGCGCGCGAGCGTCCAGACGCGCCGCTCGGCGCGGCGCGCCACGGTGCGCGCGAGGTGACAGGCGGCGGCCGCGGTGCCGCCACCGGGCAGGATGAATTCCTTCAGCGGCGGCAGCGCGTCGTTGAAGGCATCGAGCTCTTCTTCCAGGCGCGTGATCTGGGGAGCCTTGATGGCGGTGTGCCCGGGGATGCACAGCTCCCCGCCCATGTCGAACAGCTCGTGCTGTACCTCGGTGAGACAGCGCTGCACCGCCGCCGGCAGGTCGGGGACGGCGAGCAGTACTCCCAGGGTGCTGTTGAGCTCATCCACCGTGCCGTAAGCCTCCACACGCGGGCTGTCTTTGGGCACGCGGCTGCCATCACCCAAGCCGGTGGTGCCGTCATCCCCGGTGCGGGTGTAGATCTTGCTCAGGCGATTTCCCATGGCGTAACAACTCTACCGCAGAATCGGGGGGGTTGAAGTCCTTGCGCGGCGGCTTCGAGGTACGCTAGACACTGTCGGGACCAGGATCGGAAGGGGCAGGATGAGCACAGTTCTGGTGACGGGCGGCTCGGGCTTTATCGGCAGTCACGCCATCCTGCAGCTGCTCGCGGCGGGCCATCGCGTGCGCACCACGGTCCGAAACCTTGCGCGCGAGCCGCAGCTGCGCGCCCTGCTGCGCGCAGGCGGGGTCGAGGCCGCTGAGCAGCTGTCCGTCTTTGCCGCGAACCTGGAAGAGGATGCCGGCTGGAGCGAGGCAGTTGCCGGGTGCGAGTACGTGCTGCACGTGGCCTCGCCCTTTCCTGCCGGCGTGCCGCAGCACGAGGATGAGCTCATCGTGCCGGCGCGCGAGGGGGCACTGCGGGTGCTGCGCGCCGCGCGCGCAGCGCTCGTGAAGCGCGTGGTGCTGACGTCTTCGTTCGCGGCGATCGGTTACGGGCATGCCGCGCGTACCACGCCGTTCGATGAGCGCGACTGGACCGACCTG
>DATHLO010000080.1:0-8778 GCA_035488075.1 Steroidobacteraceae bacterium
CATCCGCTGGACACCTGTCTGTCGATCTACTCGCAGAATTTCTTCAATGTGAGCCCGTACGCCAATGATCTTGGGAACCTTGCGCATTACTACGGCGAATACCTGCGCATCATGGATCACTGGCGCTCCGTGCTGCCCGCAGCGGCGCTGCTCGAGATCCCTTACGAAGAACTGATCGAGGATCAGGAGGGCTGGACACGACGGATGCTCGAGTTCATCGGCCTGCCGTGGGATGCGCAGTGCCTGAATTTCCATCAGACCGAGCGCGTGGTGATCACGGCCAGCAAATGGCAGGTGCGGCAGAAGATGCACAGCGCATCGATCGGGCGCTGGCGCAACTACGAAGAACACCTGGCGCCGCTGCGGCACCTGGCGGAGCTGAGCGCGGGCGCCACACCGACCGCAGCGAAGGCGCGGCGCTAAGCGACGCGCGTCGCGAGCAGCCGCGCCTCATCGAGCGCGTAGCCCATTCCGGGACTGTCGCTGAGGGTAATCCATCCGGCGCCATCGGCCACCAGCGGCTCGCTCATGAGGAAGTCGCGCCGCTGCAGGCTCCACTCGGGCGGGTCGAACGGGAATTCGAGAAATGGCGTGTCGGCAAGACCGGCCACCAGGTGCGCATTGGCGGTGACGCCCATGCCGTTGGTCCAGGTGTGCGGCGTGAAGAGCAGGTGATGCTCCTGGGTCAGGATGGCAATGCGCCTGAGTCCGGTGATGCCGCCCACGAGCGCGGCGTCCGGCTGCAGTACGTCAACGCAGCCCCCCGTTATGAGGTCGCGCAGTTCGTGCAGCTGACGTGTCATCTCTCCTGCTGCCACCCGCACGTCGGTCGCCTCGCGCAGCGCGCGCATGCCCGCGTGGTCCGCCCGGTGCAGCGGCTCCTCCATCCAGTAGACATCCAGCCGCTCAAGCTCACGCGCCACCGCGAGCGCGTCCTTGAACGTCCAGGCGGCCTCGGTGTCCCAGGGCAGCCGCCACCCTTGGTTGCAGTCAACCAGCAGTTCCAGACGATTGCCGACCCGGCCGCGCACCGCCTCGAGTGCCTTGACGTCATCGCGCCAGTCGCCGCGATGAAAGCGCAGCTTCACCGCCGGGAAGCCCTGCGCCAGGTAACGCTCGGCTGCATCCGCCTGGGCGCAGGGGTCGCGCAGCGTGCCGGAGGAGGCGTAGGCGCGCACGCGCTGGGAGAGTCCGCCCAGGAGTTTCCAGCACGGCGCACCGAGGATCTTGCCCGCGAGGTCCCACAGCGCCAGATCGAGCGGCCAGCACCGACCGTAGTGAAAATCAATGCTCGACAGCACCCGATAATGGCGCTCGAGTGCGAGCGGGTCGTGTCCGAGGAACAAGTCCTCGTGACCCTCAAAGCCGAGCATGCGATCGCCCGAGGCTACCCCGCAGAGGCCGCTGTCGGTGCTCACACGCACAACCGTGGCATCGAAGTGCACGCGTGGCTTGGTGTCCCAGCTCGCGTTGAACGGCGGCTGCAGCGGCAGGCGATGATGGGTGATCGCAATGCTTGCGATCTTGTGCGCAGAAGCGCGGCTCGGGGCTATCGCGGGACGTGCGTTCATAAGGGTGGGCGAGGCGCCTTTGCAGGTGAGCGTTCCACAGTCGCGCGGCGGCTCAAAGCCGAGAAATTCACTACCCGCATCGAAAAAAAGCATTGGAAAACAAGGCTCCCTTGGCGGGACGCTGCACTCTGGGCGAGTATGGCGGCGCCCGCAGCACCGCTTCGGAGGACCTGATGCAGCAGAGGAAGATGATCGACCGGCGCTGGCTGCCGCTGAACGCCCTGCGCGCCTTTGAAGGCGTCGCCAAGCACGGCAGCTTCACCGCCGCCGCCAATGCGCTGCTCATCTCGCAGAGCGCGCTGTCGCGCCACGTCATCGCGCTCGAGCGCTTGACCGGCGTGCCGCTCTTTGAGCGCCGGCCGCACGCCCTCACCCTCACCAAGGCCGGACAGCACCTGCTGCCTGCGGTGGTCAAATCCTTCGACCGCCTGGAATATGCCCTGGACGATATCCGCAACGAGGGCTCGCCCGCGCAACGCACACTGCGCGTGCAGATGCCGCCGAGTTTCGCCGTGCAGCTGGCGGTGCCGATCCTCAAGGACTTCCGCCGCGCCAGCACCGAGGTCGACATCGACCTCATCAGCCCCTACGGGGTGGGGCCGCCGCTCGGGGACGTGGACGTCGCCGTGGTGTACTCCAAACCTGCGATCACCGATCTGGTCACGGATCTTTTGTGGTCGGTGCGCCTGAGCGTGCTGTGTCACCCGCACATCGCCGCGCGCGATCGCGGCAAGGACCTCGCAGCCTTCATCGAGGCGAATGAGATCGTGCACGTGCGTATCGCGGATCTGCCGCGCCACCATGCGTGGTCGCAGTTTGTGCGCGCGCAGGGACTTACCAATGTGAACGTCGAGCGTGGCCTGGTATTCGACACCGCCGTGCTCGCCGCCCAGTACGCACAGGGCGGGCAGGGCATCGCGCTCGTGGACACGAACCTCTTTGCCGAGGAAATCAGCGCCGGGCGCCTGGTGAAGCCCTTCGAGGCCACCCTCGATGACGGCTATGGCTATTACCTGACCACGCATGCGGAGGGCCTGGCGGACACGGCGATTGCGCTTTTTCGCTCCTGGCTGATCGAGCGCTTTGGTGCGCGCAGCGGCATGGGTCAGCCGCCGGTGCAGCTCGCGGTGTCGAACGAATAACGGAGGCGCGGTGAAGAGCGACGCACGGGTGGTGGTGATCGGGGGCGGCGTGGTGGGCGTCAGCGTCCTGTATCACCTCACCAAGGCCGGCTGGAAGGATGTACTGCTGCTCGAGCGCGGGGAGCTCACCTGCGGCTCCACCTGGCACGCCGCCGGCGGCATGCACACCGTCAATGGCGATCCGAACGTCGCCAAGCTGCAGCAGTACACGATCAATCTGTACAAGGAGCTCGAGAGCCTCACCGGTGAGTCCTGCGGCATGCACTTGACCGGCGGCATCATGCTGGCGGGAACCCGCGCGCGCCTTGACTGGCTGAAGATGGCCAAGGCGCGCGGCCGCTACCTGGGGATGGAGCTCGAGCTGATCTCGGTCGAGGAGGCGGCGCGCCTCTTCCCGCTCATGAACAAGAAGCACTTCGTCGGCGCACTGTTTGATCCGATCGAGGGCCACGTGGATCCCTGGGGGGTCACGCAGGCGTACGCCAAGGCTGCGCAGCTCGGCGGCGCCGAGGTCGTGCGGCACAACCGGGTCCTCGAGCTCAAGGCGCGCGCCGACGGCAGCTGGGACGTGATCACCGAGCACGGCACCGTGCACGCCGAGCACGTCGTGAACGCTGCGGGTCTGTGGGCACGTGAAGTCGGCCGCATGGTCGGGCTCGAATTACCGGTGCTCGCCATGGAGCATCAGTACCTGATCACCGAGGATCTCCCGCAGCTTAAGGGACACAAGGAGCAGCTGCACTGCATCGACTTCGAGGGTGAGATCTACACGCGCCAGGAGCGCGGCGGCATGCTGCTCGGCACCTACGAGCGCGCCGGCGTCCCGTGGTCAGCGCGCGAGACGCCCTGGGACTTTGCGCAGAGCCTGCTGCCGAATGACCTCGAGCGCATCGCGCCGAGTCTTGAGGTGGGCTTCGAGCATTTCCCGGCACTCGGGGAGGTGGGCATCCGCAAAGTCGTCAACGGGCCCTTCACCTTCGCCCCCGACGGCAATCCCCTGGTGGGACCGGTGCGGGGGCTGAAGAACTTCTGGGTGGCGTGCGGCGTCATGGCAGGCTTCAGTCAGGGCGGGGGCGTGGGGCTGGCCCTGTCGCAGTGGATGGTGGAGGGGGATCCGGGGGCGGACATCTGGGGCATGGATGTGGCGCGCTACGGGGATTGGGCCACGCTCGCCTATACCAACGCCAAGGTGCGCGAGAACTACTCACGGCGCTTCCGCATCCGTTTTCCCAACGAGGAGCTGCCCGCCGGCCGGCCGTTGCGCACGACGCCGATCTACGAGCGCCTGGCGGCCGAGCACGCCGTCTTCGGTGATTATTGCGCCCTCGAGCACGCCTTGTGGTTCGCACCCAGTGCGCCGGAGGCCCAGGAAGAGATCACGTTCCATCGCTCCAACGCCCACCCGCGCGTCGCCGCCGAGTGCCGCGCGGTGCGCGAGGGGGTGGGACTAATCGAGATTTCCAACTACGGCAAGTTCGAAGTCACCGGTGCCGGCACCGAGGAGTGGCTCTCGTACATCATGGCCAATCGCGTCCCGAACGTCGGCCGCATTGCGCTCACGCCCATGTTGAACGAGCGCGGCAAGCTCATCGGCGACTTCACCCTGTGCCGCGTCTCCGCGGAGCGCGTGTTCCTGATTTGCACCTACGCTGCGGAAGTGTATTACCGGCGCTGGTTCGAGCGGCACCCGCCGCCGCCGGGCGTGCGGGTGCGTCCGTGCGCGATGGAGTACGTCGGGCTCTCGGTCGCGGGACCGAAGTCGCGCGCGCTGCTGCAGACGCTGGTGCGCGAGGATCTGGCGAGTGACGCCTTTCCATTTCTGTCGTTCCGGCAGATGGACGTCGGCATGGTGCCCGCGCTCGTCGGCCGCATCAGCTTTACCGGCGAGCTGGGGTTTGAGATCTGGGTGACGAGCGAGTATCAGCGCGCGCTTTATGAGCGGCTGCGCGAGGCCGGCCGTGCGCAGGACCTGCAGCTCTTTGGCGGCCGGGCGCTCAATACGCTGCGCATCGAAAAGAGCTTCGGCACCTGGGCACGCGAGTACCGCCCGATCTACGGACCCTACGAGGCGGGCCTCGGGCGTTTCGTCGACCTGAAGAAGGGCGACTTCATCGGGCGCGCCGCGGCGCTGGAGGAGCGTGACAGCGGCGGCCGGCTGCGGCTCGTGAGCTTCAGCGTCGATGCGGCCGATGCCGATGCGGCCGGCGATGAGCCGATCTGGCACGACGGCCGGGTCGTCGGTTGGGTCACCTCGGGCGCCTACGGCCACAGCGTTGGCCGCTCGCTGGCACTGGGGTACATTCCGGCGAGTCTGGCGTCCGCGCAGGACGGATTTGAAATCGAGATCATCGGCGAGCGGCGCAAGGCGCGGCGTGAGTCGGGCGCGTTCGTTGACCCGGATGGCAAGCGCATGCGCGCCTAGCGCATCGCTCACCCGTGCGCTACGCCATGAAGATCGCGAGCGCGCTCGCGGTCAGCGCCGGGCGCGTCTCGCCTTCGATCTCAATCGAGTTATCGGTGGTGATGAGGTAGCGCTTGCCGCCCTTGTGGTCGACGGCGGCCAGCTTGATGTGGTTGCGTACCCGTTTGCCCGAGCGCACCGGGGTCACGAAGCGCACCTTCTCGAGCCCGTAGTTGACGACGGATTTCAACTGCACCCGCGCGACCAGGAGCTCAAATCCCGTCGGGGCGATGAGCGAGAGCGTGAGAAATCCGTGGGCGATCGTGCCGCCGAACGGACTCTCGCGCGCCGCCCGCTCCGGGTCGACGTGGATCCATTGATCATCGCCCGTGCAATGCGCGAACTCCCGGATCTTCTGCTGGTCGAGTGTGATCCAGGAGGACACGCCGACTTCTGTGCCGACGTGCTTCACCAGATCGGCCACCGACATTTTCTCTTCAGTCATCGCCCGTCCCTTAAGTTCGTCGCGGTGCGCGCACGCTCGCGCCGCGGTGAATCTTACCAAGGCGTTCCTGTCCGCGAGGGCGTCACGCCCGCTTCGGGTCGCAATCCACACATAAATAGGGGCCGCCGGCGTCCGGGCGGCGGTTGTGTGGATCAATAAGTGTGCAATATCAGCATGCTAGATAATAATATTCGTGCCATTTCCCTCGCATCGATTCCGCGCGCGCGGCGCCTGCAGCAAGTCGAGCGCGCTCAACGCGGTTGACGGCATGCGTCGCGCGCCGTTCATGGTTTTCCTGCACGAGCGGTTGTAGCATTTCGTGCATGGACGCACGGCCACTGACACGACGAGGGGTACTTCTGGGCGCTGCGGCGGGTGCGGCCGCGCTGCTCGCGCCGCGGCAACCCCTGCGCGCCACCGCGGCCGCGCCGGCGGCGGATGCCGGGACTTTTACGATCGGCGGGGACCTGGTGGTGAACCGCATGGGTTTCGGCGCGATGCGTATCACCGGCCCCTCGATCTGGGGTGAGCCCAAGGATCCGGCCGAAGCACGGCAGGTGCTGCGTCGCACGCTGGAGCTTGGCGTCAACTTCATCGATACCGCGGACGCTTATGGTCCGGAGGTGAGCGAGCGTCTCATCGCCGAGGCGCTGCATCCTTATCCGCGCGGACTCGTGATCGCGACCAAGGGCGGGCAGCTGCGACCGAGCGCTGCGCAGTGGGTGCCCGACGGTCGGCCGCAGCACCTGCGCGAGGCGTGTGAGGGAAGCCTGCGGCGACTTAAGCTCGAGCGCATCGATCTTTACCAGCTGCATCGCATCGACCCGAACGTGCCGCTCGAGGAATCCGTCGGCGCGCTCGCGCGGCTCAAACAGGAAGGCAAGATCCGCCACGTGGGTGTTTCAAACTTCAAGCTCGATGAGCTCGAGCGCGCCCGCCGGGTCGTGCCCATCGTCTCGGTGCAGAACCGCTACAACGTCGGTGACCGGGCCTCCGAGGACGTGCTCAGCACGTGCACGCGCGAGCGCATCGCCTTCATTCCCTGGGCGCCGCTCGCGCGCGGTTCCTCCGAGAACCTGGAAAAGAACGACAGCGGCAAGGGACTCGAGGCGGTGGCGCAGGCGCGCGCCGTGACCGTACTGCAGCTGGCGATCGCGTGGTTGCTCGCGAAGTCACCGGCGATGGTGCCGATCCCGGGCACCTCTTCGGTCGAGCACCTGAACGAGGACATCGGCGCGGCGCGCATCAAGCTCAGCGTCAAGGAAATGGCCGCGATCGGCTAGCTGCGCCGCCCCCGTTGCGCGCTCAGGGCACCACGTGCGAGGCGCCCACATCCTTCCACTCGTAGCGCGGCACCTGGATCCACTTGCCGTCCTTGAGCTCGGGCACCTTGTGCACCTTGGTCTGCTCGACGGTCATCGTGCCGTCTTTGTCGGTGATCCAAAAATCGACGTCGTAGATCTGATCCTTGGTGCCGACCACGCGAAAATCGGTGCACGCAAAGTAGTGGCCGTTCTCATCGAGCTGACGGATAGGCTGGTGCGTGTCGATGAACTCCAGATTGAGCTCCTGGCCGGTCTTGTCATCCTTGAGCTTGAAGACGCCGTTGTTCTTGGCCGCCTGGGTGAGCGCCCCCTGTTCGACCGCCGACATGACTTCCCAGCCGCGCTTGTTGGCCATGTGTCCGGGGTGCTCGGAGGCGGGGATCCACCACCAGGGGATGGGAGAGCGCGCGGTGAGGGTCCAGGTGCCCTCGCTGAGCAGCGGCTCCTTGTAGATACGGATCTCCTGCACCTTGAGCGCGCCCTGCGCCGGTATCACCCAAAAATCGATCAGGTAGTGCTTCTGCGCGTCCGCCTGGTCGTGGAATTTCACGTCCGGGAAGAAGCCGTAGCCGTCGATGGTGCGCGTGAAGTCGATGCCATCGAAGATGAGCTTCAGCTGTGCGCCATTCAGCGGGTCTTCGAGCGGAAAGACTCCGTTGTTGGCTTGGCTCGTGGATTCGATCAGCTTCTTCACCACCCCTTCCGCATCGTTGCTGTCAAAGGCCTGCATCGCCTTCTCGGTCGACTCGGTGCTGCTGGCGGCCATGAAGTCGCGCGCCTTCTGCAGATTCGCGCTCGGATTCTTGAGGAAAGTGGCTTTGGCGGCCGCGTTACTGAAGCAGTACGTCTTGCCGTCCTTGTCCGTCCAGGTGATGCTGCAGTTCGTCGTCACGTGCTGCCCCTCCGCCAGTCCCTCGGCGCATTGGCCGTCGAACTGCACCTGCGCCGGAGTCGCGGCGGCGCCCTCGGCCGCTCGCGCCGCACCCGGCGCAAAGGCGGCGAGGAGGGCACTCAGGCAGAGCACGCTGCCCAGGGGTAAGAGAGCTGCGGCCCGAAGCGGGGTGCAATCGCGTTTCATGTGCGCAGGGCTTCCGTGTCTGGCCCGCCGCCGGGCGCTGCAGCCCTGATCGTACTCCTGCGTTACGAGGCTGTCTCACGGGCGGGGAACGGCGCCGGAGGCGTGGCCGCACGCGCGCAGGCTGCCGGGGCAGCGTGCCCGAGAAGCGGGCGATCTTCCCGGATCGCCCGCTTCACGCACGTGCTCACGCACTCAGCCGCGCTGCTGGACGCGCGCGGTGAGCGCGGCCAGATGCGCACTGTGCACCTGGCTCACCGCCTGCTCGACGGCGGCCCGCTCGCAGCTCTTATCGGCCGCCAGGCCGTCAAGATCGCGGATGTCACTGACCGCACACACTTTGTGCGCGGCGGCAGTGATGCGCTGCAGGAGCGCAAGGCTGCCGGCGTCGGTGGCAAGATTGAGGTCTCTGTAATTGACCCGAATCGTCGCCGTCCCGGCGGTGGCGGCGCCGGTCGCCTCCTCGGAGCTGCCGGCGCGCGCAGCGGCGGTGGCCGCGACCAGTACGCAGGCGGTGAGGGCGGTCAGCAGCGCATGGGTACCTGAGTTATAACGCTTGGCGAGGATCATGGGAGTCTCCTTGAGTGTGCTCGGATTGCGCGTCGGCTCATACGTGCCGACGTGTGTTATGAGACGCCTGCGGGCGGCGCGCGCGAAGTCCCCGGCGCACGTGTTGATCCCCGTGCACGACGGATTCGTACCGCGCACGCTTCCGTGTTGCCGGGCGCGCACTACTGCTGCATTTCGCCGCGTTTTATG
>DATHLO010000081.1:0-4455 GCA_035488075.1 Steroidobacteraceae bacterium
TGCGCCGCACGAGCCAGGCGGCGGGCAGCGTCACACAGGCACCCACCAGAAACGGGGCCGCGCTGCCCAGGAGCGCATAAATCGGGCCGGAGGTGAAGGGGCCGATGACGCGTGCCAGACTCCCGCTTGCCACATACGCCCCGAGCACCGCGCCGCGGTCGTGACCGCGCGACTGCTTGGAGGCGAGCGCGAAGGCGCTGGGGTTGTAAGCGCCCAGACCGGTGCCGCACAGCAGCAGCCCCGCGATTGTGACAGCGAGCGTGCCTGCCTGACTCAAGGTGACAAGTCCGGCCACGTAGGCGAGTACGCCCCACATCGCCAGCCGCGCCTCACCCAGGCGCGGCACCAGGATGCGCACCAGGCCGCCTTGCATCACGAGCGCCGGCAGTGCCACGCCGAACAACAGAAAGCCGACCGTGCGCGGTCCGAAGCCGTAGCGATGCAGCGCCCAGATGGCGAAGATCGATTCGAGGATGGCCTGCGAGTAAGTGACCACGAGCGTGGCCATGGCCAGATGCGCCAGCGTGCGCCGCTCGCGCAGGAGCCGCCACACCCCGCGACGCGCTTGATCCGGGTGCTGTTCGCGGTGCGCGGCGCTATGGCTCTCCGGCAGCACGAAGCGCACCAGTAGGATCGCGAGCAGGCTCAGCGCGGTGGACACGGCCGCGGGCGCCACGAAATTCGCGCTGGCCGGATCCTTGCCGGCGAGCAGCCCGCCCACGGGCTGCCCGAGCGTGAAACCGATACCAATCGCCGCTCCGATCAGGCCCAAGGTCACGGCGCGCTTCTCGGGGCGCGAGACGTCGGAGGCGTAGGCGAAAGCTGCTGCGATGTTGCCCGCCATGAGGCCGGCGAGCATGCGCGAGGCGAGCAGCCACCACACGTTGCTCGCAAACCCGAGCAACACGTACGAGACACAGGCGCCGGCGAGGCTGCTCATGAGGATCGGGCGCCGTCCATAGCGATCGCTGAGCCGCCCCCAGTGCGGCGCCGCAAGCAGCTGACACAAGGAGTAGCTGCCGAGCACGGGGGTGATGAACTGCGGCGCTACACCGAAGCGATCCGCCATGTAAGGAACGAGCGGGATGAGGATGCCGAAACCGAGCGTGTCGATGACGCAGAAGAGGAACAACGCTCCGAGCTGTCGGCGCAACGCGCGGCTCCGCTTCGATTCGGCCTAATGGCCGGGAACGACGGACGACAGATCCGACCCGGGCGCTGGCGCCGGTGGCAGGTAATCACGCGCGCCACGCATGATGAGATTCGGAATACGCGTCTCATCCCAGGCCGCGTCGCGACCGGCCGCCTCCCCGGTGCACAGCACGGCGATCTGCAGCGAGGGGATGAGCCACAGGCGGTTGCCGCCGCGTCCGCCGACCATGTAGACGTCGCGGGCCGCGAAGCCCTCCTGACCCGGCCGCGCCGCCATGCCCACGCGCAGAAAGCTGCCGAAATCCGGGTCGCTCTTGGCCGGCGCGCGCATGAGGGTCACCCAGCCTGGGCGGATCACCTCGGTGCCACGATAGTTGCCGTCCCTGAGCAGCAGCTGCCCGACACGGATCCAGTCCCCCTGGTGCGCAAACATGCAGCAATCCGCGTGCGCCGCCCCGCCCGGGTGATCGAGCCACAGCCACGCGTCCGCTGCGCCGAGCCGCCGCCACAGCACGATCGAGAGGTACTCCGCGTAGCGCTGCTGCGTGGCGCGCTCGAGCGCGAGCGCCAGCAGCTGCGGGTCGGCCGGCTGCTCGACCCGCGTGACACCCGGAGGGCCCGCCAGCGGCCGCTTGAGCACCGCCGCGGTCAGATCGGGCACATCGAGGCTCGCCTGCGGGGCGAGCCCACTCGACATCTGCATGAGATTGCGCACGGTGATCGCCCCGCGCGCATCCGCGCTCCACTCCGCGAGCAGCAGCGCGAGCGGCTCGTCGGGCCAGCCGATACGGCGGTGCGCGACCGCCACCCCGGTGGCGAGTGCCGCGAGCAGCGGCGTGAAAGCCTGCGCATCGCTCAGGGTGTCGAAGTCCGTTCCCTGCCAGTAGCGCTCAAAGACAATATGGTCATGGCGCACGACGATCAGCGCCTGCGAGCCGTGCTCCCCGGCATAACGGGCGGCCTGCTCCAGCGCGCGCGCCTCGAGCAGCTCCGTGTCCGGTGCCACCCGCGGCGCGGGCGGCTCATTGCCCCCGCGCACGCGCTCGCGTGGCTGATAAAGCGGTGCGCTGCGACGCGCGAGTGCGTCCAGGTAGCGCTGCCACAGCGAGGGTGCGAAGACGGCGGCGACGACGGCCAGGACGAGGGCAGCGGCGACTTTCAGCGCGAAACGTGGCATTCGCCGCATTGGAGCACAGATGCCGGGCCGGAATCGGGTATTCTCTCGCGCCACGCAAAGTGGTATGGAGCCTGGATGCGACTGCGACTGTTCGCACCACGCTATTGGCTGACTTGGGCGGGGATCGGGCTGCTGCGACTTCTGGCCCTGCTGCCCTTTCCGGCGTTAGTTGCCACCGGGCGCACGCTCGGGAGGGTGCTGCGCCATCTGCCCATCAGTTTCGTCAGGACCGCACGCCGCAACATCGAGCTGTGCTTTCCGGAGCTCGACGCGCCCGCGCGCGAGCGGCTTCTGGATGAGCACTTCAAGAGCCTCGGCATCGCACTGATGGAGGTGCCGCTGGCCTGGTGGATCACCCCGAAGCAGCTGACAAAGCTCGTGCGCATCGAGGGCGCGCAGCATCTGCACGCCGCCATCGCGCGCGGTAAAGGCGTCATCCTGCTCACCGCGCACTTCACTTCACTCGAACTCGCCGGTCGCACGCTGCTCGCCCTGGCACCGGTGAAATTCCTGTACCGGCCGACCAAGAACGAGGTAGTCGCGTACGCTCTCAACCGCTTCCGCACCGGCTATGGCGGGCGCCCCATCCCCTTGGATGACATCCGCGCCTTCATCTCGGCGCTGAGGAAGAATGAGTGCGTGTGGTATGCGCCCGACCAGAGCTACCGCAAGAAAGGCGCGGAAATGGTGCCGTTGTTTGGTATCCCGGCCGCCACCAACACGCTCACCTCGCGCCTGGCGCGCATCACCGGCGCGGCCGTGCTGCCGTACTTCCTGCAGCGCCTGCCCGGCTCCCAAGGCTACCTCGCCACCATCCACCCGCCCCTGGAAGACTTCCCGAGCGAGTGTCCGGTGCGTGACACGGCACGCTTCAACCGTATGATTGAGGCACAGGTGCGCATTGCACCCGAGCAGTATCTGTGGATCCATCGCCGCTTCAAGGGTCTGACCGAGGATTATCCGGACTATTACGGCCGGCGGGCAGCGCGCCGGGCGTAGCCGACAGCGCCTGCGATCTGCTGGTCATCGGCGGCGGGATCAACGGCTCGGGCATCGCCCGCGATGCCGCCGGGCGCGGACTTAAGGTGATCCTGTGCGAGCAGGACGACCTGGCTTCCCACACCTCCTCCGCCAGCACCAAGCTGATCCACGGCGGGCTGCGGTATCTGGAGGAGTTCCACTTCGCGCTGGTGCGCAAGGCGCTGCGCGAGCGCGAGGTGCTGCTCGCCGCGGCGCCGCACATCATGCGCCCGC
The DNA here is from genome assembly GCA_035488075.1 of Steroidobacteraceae bacterium. Taxonomy (GTDB): domain Bacteria; phylum Pseudomonadota; class Gammaproteobacteria; order Steroidobacterales; family Steroidobacteraceae; genus 13-2-20CM-66-19. The sequence continues at coordinate 3,584 of DATHLO010000081.1, forward strand.
TTCACTTCGTCATGCCGTACGCGGCACACCTGCGGCCAGCGTGGATGATCCGCGCGGGGCTCTTCCTCTATGATCACCTCGCCAGGCGCGCCCACCTCGCCGCCTCCGCCAGCGTCGACCTGAACACCCACATCGCCGGGCAGCCCCTCAAGTCCGGTTACCGTCGCGGCTTCGTCTACTCCGACGGCTGGGTCGATGATGCGCGCCTGGTGGTCCTCAACGCCCTCGACGCGCAGGCGCGCGGCGCCCGCATACTCACGCGCGTGCGCTGCGAGAAGCTGCTGCCGCAGGCGGCGGGCTGGAGCGCGCTGCTGCGTGCCGCCGATGGCACCGCGACGATCGCGGCCCGCGCCGTGGTGAATGCCACCGGGCCGTGGGTCAGTGATTTTGTGACCCGCGCCACCCCCGTGCGGGCGGCTCACCAGGTACGGCTGGTGAAGGGCAGTCACATCGTCGTGCCGCGGCTGTTCGATCATCGCTTCGCGTACATCTTCCAGAACGAAGACCGCCGCATCGTGTTCGCGATCCCGTACGAACAGGCGTTCACGCTGATCGGCACGACCGATGTGGACTACCACGCTGACCCAGCCGCGGTGCACATCGACGCCGAGGAGAGCTCCTACCTCTGCGCGCTCGCCAACAGCTACTTCAAGCAGCAAATCACCCCGGCGAGCGTCGTGTGGAGCTATTCCGGGGTACGCCCGCTGCTGCAGGATGAGTCGAGCGATCCGATGAGCGTGACGCGCGACTACGCGCTCGAACTGGACCGCGAGCCCGCGCCGCTGCTGTCGATCTTTGGCGGCAAGATCACCACCTATCGCAAGCTCGCGGAAGATGCCGTCAACCTGCTCGCCGCCACACTTAGCACGCAC
>DATHLO010000082.1:0-4370 GCA_035488075.1 Steroidobacteraceae bacterium
TGGCACATCCTCACCACCCGCGGCGGTCATTCGGTCATGAGTGACAACATGCGGATGCTGAGCGACTTCAACTGGGCGGCCGCCTTCAGCAGCCCGGATCTGTGGCTCGGCGTGGTCGCCGCCGCGGGCCTGCTGTATGCCACAGCGCGCGTGCGCCGCTACCGCGACGACACCTGAAGAGCGCACGCTTACCGCCGTTGGCTTCGCGCTGTTGCCAACGCGAGCCAAAGCGCTGCGCGGCCGCCGCACGCAAGTTGAGGGAGCGTGGTTGCAACCCGGAAAGAGCGAGTGCCTGCGGGGCATGTTGCAACCCGCGGCGGCCAGGCAGGCAATGGCTGAGGCGCTCGGGTAGACTTTTTCCGCCGCGGCGTATTGAGCCCTGAAGAGCCAACGCTGCGGCGTCCGCTAGAATGTGTTGATCGGCGCCACCAGGGGGAAGCGATTGGCCCGCCAACCTCCGCCGATGCTTAAATGCGGTCCAGCAAAGGAGTCCATATGTTCGAGAGCAAGAACGACCTGCCGCTGGGCACCCGTACCCGGGTGGCGAAGCTGCTGAACGAGCGGCTCGCGGACGCCATCGATCTGGGCACGCAGAGCAAACACGCGCGCTGGCGTGGTGCCGATACGGCCGACCTCTTCACGGGCATCGCGCGCGACCTGGACAGGCAGCCGTGGTTCCCCGAGGCGCACCTGCACGCCCAGCGCTGAAAGTCTAAGAGTCCCCGTCAGCATGGCCGCCGAGGTCCGGCGCAGCGCAGAGGGTCTGGAGCTTACGCTGACCGGCGAATGGGGCGTGCGCGAGTTTGACACCCTGGAGGCGCAGCTGGCGGCGGTTGACGTGCAGTCCGCACATCTCGTGCGGGTGGATGCGCAGCCGCTCACCAAGCTCGATCTCGCCGGCGCCTGGGCGCTGCATCAGTTCATCGCGCGCGCGCGCGCGGCCGGCGCCGAGGTGAGCTTCCAGGGCGCAGCGCCCGAGCAGCTGCGCCTCCTCGATGAGACGCTCAAGGAAGCCGAGAAGGGCGTCGAGGAGGGCCCGCCGCCGCCCCCGCCCGCGCCGCCTCACGGCCGCGTCATGCGTCTTTTGATCGACCTCGGCGTGCACGCCCTGCATGTCAGCCGTAACCTGAAGCAAGGGCTCGCTTTTCTGGGCAAGGCGAGTGTCACCGCGCTCTTCAGTGCCGCGCACCCGAAGCACCTGCGGCCGACCTCCATCGCCCGCCACGTCTACGACACCGGCATCACCGCGCTGCCGATCGTCTCCCTCATCGCCTTTCTCATCAGCGCGATCATCGCGTACATGAGCGCGCGGCAGCTGCGCGGGCTCGGTGCCGATATCTACGTCGCAGACCTGGTGACCATCGGCGTGCTGCGCGAGTTGGGCGTGCTGCTCACCTCCATCATCGTTGCCGGCCGCTCCGGCAGCGCCTTCGCCGCCGAGCTCGGTTCCATGAAGCTCAACCAGGAGGTCGATGCCCTGATTGCCACCGGTGTTGATCCGTTCGAGGTGCTGGTGGTGCCGCGGATCATCGGTCTGACCATCGCGCTGCCACTGCTCACGGTGGTGGCCGACCTTGTGGGGCTCACCGGCGGCGGGGTGCTGTGCCATTTCCTGCTCGACATGCCCTTCAGCCAGTACATCGGCCGTGTCAACGAGGCGATCTCGGACACGACCTTCTGGGTGGGCATCATCAAGGCGCCAGTCTTCGCGCTGATCATCGCCGCGGCGGGCTGCTACCGCGGCCTGCAGGTGCGCTCCTCCGCACGCGAGCTTGGACGGCTGGTGACGGTCGCGGTGGTGCAGGCCATCTTCTTCGTCATCCTGGCGGACGCGCTGTTCGCGGTGCTGTTCATGGAGATGGACATCTGATGGACCCGGTCGTGCAGGTGCAGGGGCTCGTCAATCGCTTCGGCACCCAGGTGGTGCACGACGGACTGGACATGCAGGTCATGCCCGATGAGGTCTTCGGCATCGTCGGCGGCTCGGGTACGGGCAAGTCGGTGCTGCTGCGCACGATCCTCGGCCTGCAGCGCCCGCAGGCGGGCGTCGTGCGCATCGACGGCCACGACATCACGCAGATGACGGAGGCGCAGCTGCGCATCGTGAAGTCGCACTACGGGGTGAGTTTCCAGGCCGGGGCGCTGTACTCGGGCCTGACGGTGAAGGAGAACATCCAGCTGCCCATGCTCGAGTACCTCAAGCTCAGCGAACGCGCGCTCGATGATCTCGCGCTGCTGAAGATCTGTCTGGTCGGGCTCTCGCCGCAGGCGGCGGGCAAGTACCCTTCCGAGCTCTCCGGCGGCATGGTGAAGCGCGTGGCGCTCGCCCGGGCGCTCGCCCTGGACCCCAGCCTGTTGTTTCTGGATGAGCCGACCTCGGGGCTGGACCCGATCGGCGCGGCCGCGTTCGATGACCTGGTGCTTTATCTGCAGCGGGAATTGAAGCTGACCATCGTCATGATCACGCACGATCTGGACAGTATCTTCCGTACCTGCAATCGTGTCGGGGTAATCGTGGATGGGCGCATGATATCGGACACCTTGGAGGGCATCGTCGACAACCCCAACCCCTGGATCCAGGAGTACTTCCACGGCGAGCGGGCGCGCGCGCGCGTGGAAGCACTGCAGCATGGAGCGTGAGGCCAATTACGCCGCCGTGGGCGCGTTCGTGCTGCTCGTCGCGCTCGCCACGGCGCTGTTTGTTTACTGGTACTCCGGTACCCGCGAGCACCACGACTACGACCGCTACGAGATCTACTTTACCGGCAGCGTCAGCGGCCTCGATAAGGGTGCCAGCGTGCGCTATCTGGGCGTCGGCGTCGGGCGCGTCTACAACATTCGCATCGATCCGCGCGATTCCGGCCGCGTGGAGGTGATCGTCGACATCGACTCCAGCACGCCGATCTCGCAACAAACGGTCGCGGAGCTGCAGCTGCAGGGGGTGACGGGGCTCTTGTACATCGACCTGATGGAGGACCGCGACAAAAGGCGCGCCGCCCCGGCGATCGCGGGCCTGAAGTACCCGGTGATCCGCTCAGCGCCGTCGCGCTTTGATGTGTTCCTCTCGAGCCTGCCCGAGCTCGTGGCCGGTGCCAACGATGTCGTGAAGCGCGCCAACCGCCTCTTCGATGAGGACAACCTCAAGGCCGTGACGCACGCACTCGGGAACCTCGAGAACGCCAGCCGCGGCCTGCCGCAGACCGTGCACGACCTGAACGCGCTCGTGAGCGAGCTGCGCGGCGCCACGGCGGAACTGGGCGCGACGGCCAGAAGCGCGCGCGGGGTGATCGTCGCGGTGGGCCCGGACGTGGAGCAGGCGGCGCAGCGCCTGCGCACGCTCGCCGATCATCTGGCGCTCGCGAGCAATGAGCTGAACTCGATCCTCGCGGAGAACCGCCAGGACATACGCGCTTTCACCCGCGATGGCCTGCCCGAGATCGAGCGCTTCGTGCGCGAGGGGCGGGCCGCGGCCGCCGACATCCGCGCACTTTCGAACAGCCTGCGTGAGGACCCGACGCAGCTGCTGTATCAGCCGTCCGAGCGCGGTGTGGAGATTCCCCGGTGAAGCTGATGCGGATCGCGCGCCGCGCCGCGCCGCCTGTGGCGCTGCTCTTGGGCGGCTGTTCGGGACTGCTGCACAGCACGGCCGCGCCCGAGCAGATCTACTACCTGCGCCCGCCGGCGCCAAGCGATGCCGCACCCGCCGCACCCGCCGGTGCCTCCGTGCGCGTGGGGCACCCCATGGCCGATCCGGGGTTCGACACCCCGCACATCATGCTGCGGCAGCCGGATCATCGCATGAGCTTCTATGCCGGCAGCCGCTGGCCCTCGGCGATGCCGGACGTGGTCGCCGCGCTCGTGGTGCAGACCCTGCGCGCCTCGGGCAACTGGACCTCGGTGGAGGATTCCGCGAGCCCCTTTCCGTCCGACTACCTGCTGCAGATCACGGTGCGACGCTTCGATGCCGACTACAGCGCCGGCACGGTGGCCCCCGAAGTGCACGTGATGTTCGACTGCATGATCGGGCGGCGCGAGGGACGCGAGCCCGTCAGCAGTTTTGTCGTCTCCGGCAGCGCGCCGGCGACGCAGAACCGGCGGGCGGAGGTCGTGGGTGCGTTCGAGCAGGCGGTAGGCAGCGCGCTCGTTGCGCTGCGGCAGCAGGCCCTGCAGGCGGTGCGCAGCGATGCCGCGCACGCCGCTCAGAACGCGACCAGCCCCGCACCCTCCAAGAGCCTGCAGAGCCAGTAGTCCGCCTGCGAGGGGTCGGCGAAGCTGGCAAAGTCAGCGGTGTATTCGATGCCGAGCGCCGCGCGGTTGCTCCACAGCGTGTCGAAGTACTCGAGCGTCTGCTGCGCGAGCGGCGCATCGCG
>DATHLO010000083.1:0-3821 GCA_035488075.1 Steroidobacteraceae bacterium
GGATGTCGGCGACGCGCATGCCGGGCTTGATGCCCGCCAGACGCAGGATCTCGACCGGATGATCGAGCGCATCGCGCTTCACGTCCTTGTCCGTGCGGCCCACGTGTGCGGCGGCATCGTCGTAGACGTCGGCGCGCACGGTGGCGCTGCCGAGGCAGGCGAGCGCGAGGAACGCGGCGAATGCGGGCATCGGGTGCGTGCGGTGCTTCACTAACATGACGGACCTCCGCGTGACTGGCACGCGATTATGCCGCCGCGCCGCGGCGCCGGGCGGGCGCGCTGCGACGGAGCGAGTGTTTAGAGCGGTGTCTGCGCCTCAGAGCGCCTTGTCGATGAGCTCGTAACCCGCGCGACAGCGGTAACCGCGGTGCGTGTAGAACAGGCGGGCCGCCTCGTTGCTCAGCGCCCGCTGCAGCTGCAGCCGTACGCAGCCGCGCTGGCGCAGGGCCTCTTCCGCGGCGGCCAGCAGCGCACTGCCCACACCGCGGGAGCGCGCCTGCGGCAGCACGAAGAATTCGTCCACCTCCGCCATCAGCCCCTGGTGCTCGAGACTGAGCACGTAGACGAGCACGAGGTAGGCGCTCAAGCGGGCGTCTTGCTCCGCCACCCAGATCGCCCCCAGCGTGTCCTGCCTCAGCAGGCGCTTCAGCAACAGCTCGATGCGCAGCGCATCGAATCCCTCGATGTCCTCGAACTGCCAATACCGGCGCACCAGCGATAAGAGCTGCGGGATGTCCGTCTCGACGGCGGCGCGGATGCGCATTTCCGAACCTACACGGCGAAGGAGGCGGCGACCTGCACCTGGTTGCGGCCGCAGCGCTTGGCGGCGTACACCGCCGTATCGGCGTGCGCGATCAGGTGCTGCCCCCACACCCCCAGACTGTCCGAGGCCGCCACCCCGATGCTGCAGGTGAGCCCGATCGAGGCGCCGAAGCCCTCGATGCGGATGTCCGCGACCCGGCGGCAGATGCGCTCGGCGATCGGGTGGGCGGCGGCGGAGTCCGCCCCGTACAGGATGACGACGAACTCCTCCCCGCCGTAGCGACCGATGACGTCCGACGCCCGCAGCTCCGCCTGGATCGGCGGGATGATGCCGGCGAGACAGGCATCGCCGGCTGCGTGGCTGAAGGTATCGTTGATCTCCTTGAAGTGATCCAGATCCAGGAACAGCACCGAGATCGGCAGACCGCGTGCGCGCGCACGCAGGCAGGCGGCATCGAGCCGCTCGATCAGCGAACGGCGGTTGAGGACACCGGTGAGCGGATCGGTCTGCGCGCGCCGTTCGGCGTCGGTGAGGGCGAGGGACTGCTGGCGCACGTGATCGGAGACCCCGAGCGCGATCAGCACGGCGGCCGCGACCATCGAGGGCGCAAGCCCGTAGTACACCAGGCCCTCGGCGCTGTCGGCGCGCGTGTACAGCAGGCGCACCGCGGTGATGATCTGGAAGGTGCACAGCAGGCTCCACGCGATGAGGAACCAGCCGGCCGCGCGGTTGCCGCCGCGCCGCCAGGCCAGAAACGCCACCACCAGCGTGAAGATCGCGCTGCCGAGGAACATGAGGTTACCGAGGGCGGCGATCAGGCGTCCGAGCCCGAACAGGCGCAGCACGTTTGAGAGCGCGAGTACCACGAACGCGACCGCGAGCCAGCCGAAGGCGCTGTAGACCCGCGGCGAGAAGAGCCGCACGTTGGCAAACCTGCGCACGAACAGGGCCGCGGCGGCCGCGCTCACCGCGACCGGGACGTTGTAGGCAAAATTCGCGAACGGGCGCGCGAACGAGAGCAGCGGCCAGCTGAAGCCCTGTCCGGAGAAATAGGCCAGATAAATCGCCTGCAGCAGGAAGAGCACCCCGTAGAGCGGGTAGATCTCATCCGGCAGCACGAAACGGATGAGGAGCGCCGAGATCGCCATCGCCATCAGCGCCCCGAAGGTCAGGGCGATCACCCGGGCGTGCGCGGCGGCCTGTTCCAGCACTTCGCTGAGCGTCGAGACCGAGAAGTGTAGGTCCGTGACCGCACGGCCCTCGCGCGCGACCTGCGCATACAGCGGCTGCCCCGGATCCAGCCCCGCGGGCAGGGCGAACACCTTATCTTCCGCCCCGCCGAACTTGGGGACGCTGGTGGTGAGCCTGAGGCGGATGGCCTGCCCGCCCTGCCGGGCCCAGACCCGCACGGACTGGTCCAATCCGGAGCGGGCCACGAGCACCGGGGTGGTGCCGGGGATGGCGGGGGCCGGGGCCTGGATGCGGAACCAGTGGATCCCGGTCAGGAAGTGCGAACCGCTGCTCTGGAAGGGTCCAAACCGGGCCTCCAGGGCCCCCTGCATGACCGTTTCAGGGTCCGGATTGGCCTCACCCACCCCGAGAATACGTGTTTCCAGGGGGGTGACGGCGGCGGACGGGGGTTGCGAGGCCTCGGCGACTTGAGGTGCGTCGGTCGCGGACGCATATAAAGGAGGAAGCATCGCCAGGCTCAAGAGCCAGATCCAGCGGAGCGGATTACGCACTGATTCCCTGTGGCCTCACGCGAGGCTCGATTGACTTGGATTTGGCCTGGCGCATCTTTGGGCGCCTCGAGCCCGTGAGCCATTATCCTATAAAAGGGGTTTGACTGCCGGTTGACACTCATAGGGGCCGTACCTAGAATCGCCGGCCTTTGTCGGGCCGGCCCTTCATACATGCCGGCACCGGAAACAGCGACTTTGTGAAGACCGGGCCGCCTCACGCAGGCGGCCCGGTGTTCTTCGCAGGTCGCTTTATCGCGCGAGTCCACACTCCCGCAGCGCTTTGGAGAGCAAGAGAACGATGGCGACCACAGGTCAGCTCATCCGGCAGCCGCGCCGGACGAAGGCGGAAAAAACCAAGGTTCCGGCGCTCGGGGCTTCGCCCCAGAAGCGCGGGGTCTGCACACGCGTATACACCACGACGCCCAAGAAGCCGAACTCGGCTCTGCGCAAGGTGTGCCGCGTGCGCCTCACCAACGGCTACGAAGTCACCAGCTACATCGGCGGTGAGGGCCACAACCTGCAGGAGCACTCGGTGGTGCTCATCCGCGGCGGACGCGTGAAGGACCTGCCCGGCGTGCGCTACCACACCGTGCGCGGCACGCTCGATTGCGCCGGGGTCGGTGAGCGCAAGCAGGGTCGCTCCAAGTACGGCGCCAAGCGCCCGAAGAAGTAAGGGGAAGTTAAGCCATGTCCCGTCGAGCCCAAGCCCCGGTCCGCAACATCCTGCCGGATCCGAAATTCAACAACGAGATGCTTGCCAAGTTCATGAACGTCGTCATGAAGAGCGGCAAGAAGTCCGCGGCCGAACGCATCATTTACGGCGCCCTCGATCGCATCAGCGAGAAGACCGGCAAGGCCGGGGGGGATGCCATCGAGGTGCTGGCGACGGCGCTGGACAACGTGAAGCCGGTGGTGGAGGTCAAGTCCCGCCGCGTCGGCGGCGCCACTTATCAGGTGCCGGTTGAAGTTCGGGCCACGCGCCGCCAAACACTGGCGATGCGCTGGGTCATCGAGGCCGCCCGTGACCGCAGCGAGAAATCCATGGCCTTTCGCCTGGCGCACGAGCTGATGGACGCCTCGGAGAACCGCGGCGCCGCCGTGCGCAAGCGCGAGGACACCCACCGCATGGCGGAGGCCAACAAGGCCTTCGCGCATTACCGCTGGTAAGACAGCTCAAGGACATTGAAATCGTGGCACGTGCGACGCCCATCGAGCGCTATCGGAACATCGGCATCTCCGCTCACATCGACGCGGGGAAGACGACGACGACCGAGCGCATCCTTTTCTACACCGGCGTCTCGCACAAGATCGGTGAG
>DATHLO010000084.1:0-4279 GCA_035488075.1 Steroidobacteraceae bacterium
AGAGCACCGCGCCGATGGTTCTTTGAAAGACACTGCGCACGCGCCCGAGAAAGGCCTTCGCGCCGTAGTGCTCGGTGTAGATGAGGCCGTGGTAGGACTCATCCGGTTCGCTGAACATCGGGTAGCGCGCACGCTGCGCCGCCCACGGGAAGCGTCCGCTGTCGACGATTGCCCCGCCGAGTGAGGTGCCGTGGCCGCCTAGGAACTTCGTCAGCGAGTGCACCACGATGTCGGCCCCGAAATCGAAGGGGCGGATGAGAATCGGCGTCGGCACCGTGTTGTCGACGATCAGCGGGATCGCGGCCCGCTGCGCAATCGCGGCGAGTCCCTCAAGATCGCAGATGTTGCCGGCGGGATTACCGACCGTCTCGCAGAAAAGAGCGCGCGTGTTCTCATCGATCAGCTTCTCAAGATCCGCGGGCCGGTCGGACTTGCCGAAGCGCACCTGTACGCCGGACTTCGGCAGCAGGTGTGCGAAGAGCGTGTGGGTCGTGCCGTACAGCTGCGGCACGGAGACTAAGTTCTGTCCGCGCTCGGCGAGATTGAGCGCCGTGTAGTAGAGCGCGGTCTGCCCGGACGCTACGGCGAGTGCATCGATGCCGCCCTCGAGCTCCGCGACGCGCCGCTCGAGCACGGTCGTGGTGGGGTTGCCGATGCGCGTGTAGCGATAGCCCTCGACCTCAAGATCGAACAGCGCCGCGCCATGGGCGGCGCTGTCGAAGGAGTAGGCGACGGTCTGGTAGATCGGGACGGCGACGGACTTGGTGGCCGGGTCCGAGTCGTAGCCCGCGTGCAAGGCGATCGTTTCAGGTTTCATCGTCGCACATCACGCCAAGAACGCTGGCGCGCACCGGGGGAAATCAACTATTGTGATTCGTATCATAGCAGCTGACGGGGCGTCCGAAGTGCACATAACGCCCCGCACGATGGCAGTGCAAAGCGACGAAAACAAGCGATCGCCTCTCAAGGCCTGGGTTCGCGCGCTCGAGCGCACGGCCCGCCTTGACCAGGACCGCTCGCTCACCCTCCCGGTACTGATCGACGTACTGGCGGAGCGCTTGCAGGAAGCCCCCGCGCTCAGCTCCCGCGAGGGCAGTCTTTCCTACCGCGGGCTTGCGCGCGCCGCCCACGCGTATGCGCGCTGGGCTCTCGAGGAGCGGCTCGAGTTCGGGGACGTGGTGTGCCTGCTCATGGAGAACCGCCCCGAGTATCTTGCGATCTGGCTCGGCTTGACCCGCATCGGCGTAACGGTCGCACTGATCAACACCAACCTGTCCGGGGAGCTGCTCGCGCATTCGCTCAATACGGTCGCGCCACGTTATGTCCTCACCAGCGCCAAGCTCGCACCTGCCCTGGATGCGGTGCGCGGCCGGCTCGCACCAAAGGTGCAGTGCTGGGCACTCGGCGCGGGCGCGCACGCGCTGCCGCGCCTGGACCTTGCGGTCGCTGCCCTCACGGGCGGGCCGCCCGACGGCTTGCGCTATCGCGCACCGACACTCGCCGACCGGGCACTGTGCATCTACACCTCCGGCACCACGGGGTTGCCCAAGGCGGCCAACGTCAGTCACTACCGCCTCATGCAGTGGAGTCACTGGTTCGCGGGCCTGATCGATGTGACGCCGGCGGATCGCATGTACAACTGCCTGCCGCTGTATCACAGCGTCGGCGGCGTGGTCGCAGCCGGCGCGACGCTGGTCGGTGGAGGCGCGGTCGTGCTGCGCGAGCGCTTCTCGGCCAGCACGTTCTGGCCGGACCTGGTGGCGGAGCGCTGCACGCTCTTTCAGTACATCGGTGAGCTGTGCCGCTATCTTCTGAACGCGCCCTCGCGCCCCGAGGAGACGGAGCACCAGCTGCGCCTCGCATGCGGCAACGGCCTGCGCGCGGAAGTCTGGGTGCCGTTCCAGGAGCGCTTCCGCGTTCCACAGATTCTGGAGTACTACGCGGCCACCGAAGGTAACTTCTCGCTCTACAACTGCGAGGAACGCGCCGGCTCCGTCGGACGCATTCCACCGTTTCTCTCGCATCGGGTGCCCGTGACCCTGGTGAAGTTTGACGTGGAGGCGGCACTGCCCGTGCGCGATGCCGCGGGGCGCTGCCTGCGCTGCGCGGTCAACGAGGTGGGTGAGGCGATCGGCCAGATCATGGATGACCGGGGAGCTACGCGCTTTGAGGGTTACACGGACGAGGCTGCCTCGGGGCAGAAGATCCTGCGCGATGTGTTCTTCGCCGGCGACGCCTGGTATCGCACCGGAGACCTCATGCGCCAGGACGCCCAGGGGTTCTTCTATTTCGTCGATCGCATCGGGGATACCTTCCGCTGGAAAGGCGAAAACGTGTCGACCACCGAGGTTGCGGGCGTCATCGCCGCGGTTCCCGGGGTGACGGACGTCGCCGTGTACGGTGTGACGATCCCGAACGCCGACGGCCGCGCCGGCATGGCCGCGGTGGTCGTAACCCGGGACTTTGAGCTGACGAACCTGCGCCAGGCGCTAACGAGCCTGCCGGCCTACGCGCGACCCGTCGCGGTACGCATCCTCACGGCCCTCGAGATCACAGGGACCTTCAAGCTGCGCAAGCAGGATCTCGTGCGCGAGGGTCTGGATCCGGCGCGCGTCACCGACCCGCTTTTTCTTGATCATCCGGCGCAGCAGCAGTACGTGCCGCTGGATGCGCCGCTCTACGGGCAGCTGCAGGCCGGCGCACTGCGCCTCTGAGACGTCGCGGGGCGTGCGGCCTTCAGGCCGTGTTGCCCGCATCCACGGTAAGTGTGGTGCCCGTGATGTTCTTTGCCTTGTCACTCAAGAGGAACTCCACGGCGGCCGCCACGTCATCCAGATCCGGCAGACGCCGCAACGCACTGCGGCGCGTGATCTGTTCGCGCTGCGCGCCTTCGAGCTCCTGGGTCATGTCCGTTGCGACGAACCCGGGGGCCACCGCATTTACGGTGATGCCGAGCGGTCCCACCTCGCGGGCAAGGGAGCGCGTGAAGCCGATGAGAGAGGCCTTGGTGGCGGAGTAAACCGACAGTCCGTGATAGCCGGTCGAGGCGACGATGGAGGCCATGTTCACGATGCGCCCGGTCTTTTCGCTCATCATCGAGCGCACCACGTACTTGCTCAGCATCATGGGCGAGATCGTGTTGAGGCGCACCAGTGTCTCGAGTTGATCATCGCGCATCATCGCGAGCACGCCCGAAGTTCCAAGACCGGCATTATTGACGAGCCCGTAAAAGGGCCCGAAGGCCTTGCGCAACTCGCTCACAAGCGGCGCGATGGCCTGCGTCTGCAGCAGGTCGAACGCGCGAAACTGAATCGCCCCGCTGCCGGCCTCTTTGGCGCGGGCCATGGCCGCTCCCAGGGGCGCACTTTGCGTGCGTGCGATGGCGATGACCTGATAGCCGCTCGCGGCCAGCGTCGTGCTGATCGCAAGTCCCAAACCACGGCTCGCGCCGGTGACGATGACGTTACGCAAGGGGACGCACCAGTTTTCCGGAGGGTGAGATTTCCAGCGCCGGCACGATGCGAATCATCGCCGGCACTTTGTGGCCAGCCAGGGCGTGTTTGCAGCTCTCCGTGAGCTCGCGCACCAGCACCTCGGGGACAGGACGTGCATCCGTGCCGGCCTCCTTGAGCACCACGTCGGCGGTCACGACGGCGCCGGTAATGGGATTGCGGCGCGATTTGACGAGCGACATGCGCACCCAGGGGTGCGCGTTAAGGACCGCCTCGACTTCTTCGGGGTGTACCTTGAGGCCGCCGACGTTGATCACCCCGCCGCGCCGTCCCATGAAGTAGTAGCGATCCTCGCGCTCCTCCACGCGATCGCCCGTGTCGACGAACCCATCCGCTCCCCTGAGGGTCTCCCCACCCTCACCGAGGTAGCGTTGCGCGGTGCCCGGCGAGCGGATGCGCAGCGTTTCCTCGAGCACGCGCAGCTCGACCGGTGCGTCCGCGCGGCCGACGAGGGATGTGGGAAATCCGGCCCGACCATCGCGCACCTCGAATGCCACGCCTGCCTCGGTCGAGGCAAACGCGTGCGCCACGATGGCCTCAGGGTACGCGGCGCGCAGGCCATCGAGCACTGGCTGGTCGGGAATCTCGCCGGAGAGACGCACGTAGCGCGGCGTGATGCGCGAGGCCACGCCGCTCATGAGCGCCTTACGCCAGTGCGAAGGCGTGCCGGAGATATGGGTGATGCCCGCGGCCGCCGCACGCGCGAGGAAGTCACCGACCGCTTCGGCAGGGTCCGAAAGCACCAGTGAGCCGGCAAGCACGGCGCG
>DATHLO010000085.1:0-5626 GCA_035488075.1 Steroidobacteraceae bacterium
GGAACGACTGCGACAGGGCCGCCACGTCCTTGCGGCCCGAGCGCACCTCGATCTGCAGCTGCTCGGGTTTGAAGCTCGGCGGCACGGCGATTTCCTGATCGAAGTCCTGAAAGTAGCGAAAAGCGTAGCGCAGCTCGCGCGTGCGACCGTCGCTGAGCACGTAGAAATCCAGCGACTTCGCCTCCGTGCCGGCCGTGCCCTCGAGGCTCAGGGTGAGGGTGCCGGCGGCCTCAGCGTCCGCGCGCCCCGAGCGCATCAGCGAGAAGTGCACGAGGTACGTGTAGGTCGCGGTGCCCGCCGTGATGCGCAGCTGCTCGATCTTAAGCCCGATGCTCGTGGCGCCCTGCGCCACGACCCCGCGGTAGAAGGCGAGCTCCTGCGACTCCCGTGCCACCTGCGCCTGCAGTTCACCCATGGCGCGCGCCACTTCCGCCTGCTCCTGCGCGCGCCCGACCCGGAAGGTGTCCAATTCGGCCATCTGCGTGCGCATCTCGCGGTTCTCCTTCTCCAGCTGCTCGATCCGCACCTCGAACTCCGTGCGCTGCTGCGCAACCGCCTGGCGATCGTAGCCGGCGTTGTAGCGGCCGAGCTCGTACACGACGTAGAGCGCGAAGAGCGCCACGAGGAGCGCTGCGATCAGCAGCGCCGTGCGCAGCGCCGGCGCACGCGCGTGCACGACCTGGGGCGTGCCGCCCTTCTTGCCGAACATGGACCCGAACACGCGCAAGATCGTCAGTCGGTCGTCTCGGAAACGCCGGCGTTCGGATCCGGCTGCGTGTACTGCGACCACCAGTCCGGAAACGGCGGCTGCTTGCCGCGCGGAAAGGCGAGCGAGGCGAGCTCGGTGAGCGCGCGCACGTAGACCGGGCGCTTGAAGTAGATGACCTCGCGCACCGGCTCCCAGAAATCCACCCAGCGCGCCTCGTCGAACTCCGGCTCGCTGGTGCGGCCGAAATCGAAGCTGACCTCCTGCTTCAGGCGCAGGAGGAACCAGCGCTGCTTCTGGCCGGTGCACAGCGGCTGCTGTTTGCGGCGCACGTAGCGCGGCGGCAGGCGGTAGCGCAGCCAGCGCTCGGTCTGTCCGACGAGCTCAACGTTCGCCTGGGCGACCCCGATTTCCTCGTGCAATTCGCGGTAGAGCGCCTGCTCGAGGGACTCCCCGCTCCTTAAGCCACCCTGCGGGAACTGCCAGCCCTTGCCGCCCTTGCGGCGGCCGAGAAACACCTGCGCGCCGTGCATCAGGACGATGCCGACGTTGGCGCGAAAGCCGTCAGGATCAATAACATCATTCATGTTGGCGGGGAGTGAGTCTGCCACAGAGCGCGCCGCTGCGAGCGGGCGCACGCCTCATCCCCAGGGGATGGCGTTTTCCAACAAATTCGATGAGGCTAGCGGGCCTTCTTTCTCGAGAGTGCGCGTGGGCAAAGCCGCAACACTGGACCGCCTCGGCGCCCGGGCCACCCCCTGGCGCAGCCTCCTGATCCTGCTCGTGCTGGCGGCGGTGGTGTTTGCCGCAGCGCTCCTCACCGGCAGCTCCGGCATCGGTCTGCGCGCCGCGCTCGCGGCTCTCGCCGGCTCGGGCGATGAGACGACCCGCAACGTACTCATCGTGGTGCGCCTGCCCCGGGTGCTCGCCGCCTTCGGCGTCGGCAGTCTCCTCGCCCTCTCGGGGGTGCTGCTGCAGGCCCTGTTCCGCAACCCGCTCGCCGACCCGTACGTGCTCGGGGTCTCCGGGGGCGCGGCGGTCGGGGCACTGCTCGCCATGATGGCCGGTGCCGCCGCCCTCCTCGTGCAGTCGGCGGCGGTCGCGGGCGCGCTCGCCGCGGTGGCCCTCGTGTACCTGCTCGCCCGCGGCGGCGGTACGCCCCGGCTGCTGCTCACCGGCGTCGTGCTCGCGAGCGCCTGCGGCGCTCTCGTGAGCGTGCTGCTGGCGCTGGCCGATTCCTCGCGGGTGCGCGGCATGGTGTTCTGGCTCGCCGGGGATCTGGAGTGGGCGGTGCAGCCGTGGCTCAGTGCCGGGGCGGCGCTGCTCGCGGTCGCTCTTGCGATCGCTCTCGCCCGCCCGCTCAACGTGCTCGCCGCCGGTGAACTGCGTGCGCGCACGGTGGGCCTGACACTCGAGGGCTGGCGCACGGGGCTGTTCATCGCCTGCGCCACGCTCACCGCGCTTGCGGTCGTGAGCGCCGGCACCGTCGGCTTCGTCGGCCTCATCACCCCGCACGCCGTGCGCCTCACCTTCCGTACCAGCGACCACCGGCTGGTGGCGCCCGCGGCGGCCTTGAGCGGCGGCATGTTGCTCGCCGCGGCGGATCTCGTCGCGCGCACCATCGCCGCTCCGCGCCAGCTGCCGGTGGGTGCGATCATGGCGCTCGTCGGAGCGCCGCTGTTCATGATCCTGCTGCGGCAGCGTCGCTAAGCGCTGGCCACGAGACGGCGCGCTAGCTGACGACGTTCGGTGAGGCGGCGAGGCGGTTACGCCCGGCGCTTTTGGCCCGATAGAGCGCGGCATCGGCTTCGGCGATCAGCCGCTCGGCGAGCACCTTGTAGTCGCGCGAACCGGGCCCCGGATGTGCGGCCGCGACCCCGATCGACAGCGTCACCGTTTCGCTGACCTGTTTTGAGATCGCGATCGGGTGGTTGCGCACCGTGTGCAGCACGCGTGCGCCGACCTTCTCGCCCTCGGCAAGATCCGCCTGCGCCAGCACGATCGCGAACTCATCCCCGCCGAAGCGCGCGCCGGTGTCGCTGATGCGCATCTCCGTATCGATGCGCTGCGCCACCTCGCGCAGTACCGCATCGCCTGCGAGGTGGCCGAACTGGTCGTTGATGCGCTTGAAGTGATCCACGTCGATCATGAGGCAGGCGAGGGACTGCTTGGCGCGCTGGGCGCGCGCGAGCTCCTCGCGCAAACGCGCGTGCAGGTAGCGGCGGTTGTGGAAGCCGGTGAGAAAGTCGGTCAGTCCGCTGCGCAGCAGGCGCGCGCGATTGACCGCGTTCTCGATGCAGATCGCCGCCACCACCCCGAGGTGCGCGAGGAAATCGCTCGCCAGGTCCTGGGTGAAGCGGAACGGATCGGTGCTCGAGAACACCAGCACCCCGTCGAGCTGCTCGTGGCGACGCAGCGGGATGAGGGCGATGCTGCCCGGTCGCAGGCTCGGACCCACGAGCAGCTCGTGGTCGGCCTTGTGGAACGGGCCGAGCCAGGGGCGCTCGAGGTTCGGCAGCTGCGGCGCCACCGTGATGAGCGCATCCACGAAGGACACTCCCTGCAGCTCCTCCAGGCCATCCCCGGAGAGCAGGTGGCGGATCTCGTGCTGTGGGTCGTTGATGATGAGCGCGACGCCATCGAGCTGGTAGGAGATCTTCAGCCCGGTGATGAGGCGCTCGAAGAGCTGCGTCAGGGAGCCGGCGCGCAAGAGCTCCAGTTCGCGCTCCTGGGTCTTGCGCAGCAGCGAATCGTTGCGGCTCACCTCCTCGGTGAGCGCGGCGAGGCGCGCCTGCAGCACGCGGCGCTCGGCCTCAAGGCCAGCAGGGTCGGAGGCGGCGTCAGTCACCGGCTCAGGTTGGCTTCGGGGCATCGCGCGGTCCTTTGGCGCATGGAGTCAGGCGCGGCGCTCCGCATCGCTGCGCCGGTCCGCCAGATAATCGCGGCCGCGGCGCATCAAAGCAACAAATGTTGCACGGTCCTGGGACAGTACGGCCGTGCGCAGGCGCTCGACGGCCTGGGAGAGGGCCTCGAGGGATTCGGCGCCGTAGTCATTGAGACTCTGTATTTCATAATACAGCTCCGGACTGTCCTGGGCGACCCGGCTGGCCACGTCCAGCTGCGCATCAAAGGTGGTGCTGGACATGCGCGCGAGCTTGGGGGCGTCCTCGCCGCTTTCGGCGAGCGCGGTGAAGAAGGCGATGTTGAGCGCGTGCGAAAGCCCGAGCACATAGGCGATCAGGCGGTCGTGATCATCGAGGCTCATGACGACCTGCTCGGCCATGGTGGGCGCGAACAGCTCGCGCGCGCTTGCCAGCGCCCCCGCGTGTCCTAAGTCCACGAACACCACGTGCCGCCCGGAGAGCAGCTCGGTGTCCGGGCCGAACATCGGGTGCACGGAGGTCACCTTGCAGCCGTGGGATTTGAGGGCGAGGAGCCCGGCGCGCAGTGGGGATTTGAGCGAGCCCACATCGAAGATCACCCCGGGCGGGCGGCGCAACGCCAAGTCCTTGAGGATGGCATCCGTGATCCCGAGCGGGGTTGCGAGCACGATGTAGTCGTGCTTCAGATCGGTGCTGCGCCAGTCCTCCACGCGCGTCACGCCCTCGGGCGTCGGGGACGGATCGGCGACCTCCACGGCAAAGCCCTGCGACCCCAGGAAGCTCACGAACCAGCTGCCCATCTTGCCCGCGCCGCCGATGACCAGCGCCCGCCGCCCGGTGCCGGCCCCGGCCGCCACGACGCTCGCGTGCTCCTGGGTGGTGAGGGAGGAGCGGATCAAGAGGCGCAGCA
Organism: Steroidobacteraceae bacterium; assembly: GCA_035488075.1. Taxonomy (GTDB): domain Bacteria; phylum Pseudomonadota; class Gammaproteobacteria; order Steroidobacterales; family Steroidobacteraceae; genus 13-2-20CM-66-19. The sequence goes on from DATHLO010000085.1 coordinate 4,499, forward strand.
GCGCCTCCGCGAGCTGCGGTGACACACCGCGCTCACTCGCCTGGGCACGTACCCCGAGGATCACGTCGCGCTCGCGCTGATAATCGCGCGTCGGGGCGCCCGTGGCACGCTTGACGCGCGCGACCTCCTCGCTCACGGCCCGGCGTTCGGCCACCAGCGCGATCAGCTGACGGTCGATCTCGGTGACGCGCTGGCGCAGCTCATCCAGCGTTACGGTGCCCTGGGTCATGGGAAGGAGTCTCCTGAAGCTGCCTCCTTTCTATCGGGGCTACCGCGGGGCCGCAAGCCGGATGCCCGAAAGTGCAAGAGCGCCGCAAGAGCGGGAAAAACGCTCTACCATTACCCACCGCTATGGCTGACATCACCGAATTCCTGCCCGATCCCCTGCCTGCGGACCCACTCGCACTGACGCAGCGCTGGCTCGAGGATGCCTGGGCGCGGCGCGCGCAGCCGAACCCGAACGCCATGGTGCTCGCGACCAGCACGCCTGACGGGAAACCCTCCGCGCGCGTGGTGCTGTGCAAGGAGATCGTGCCGCAGCCGGGCTACCTCGTGTTCTTCACCAACTACCTGTCGATGAAGGGCAAGCAGCTGAAGGACAACGCGCGCGCGGCGGCGGTGATGCACTGGGATGCGATGCACCGCCAGGTGCGCATCGACGGCCCCATCTCCTTCGCGCCCGCGGCCGAAAACGACCGCTACTTCGCCTCGCGCAGCTGGCCGAAGCGCATCGCCGCCTGGGCGAGTGAGCAGAGCCAGCCGGTGGCCTCACGCGAGCTGCTCTTGAAGTCGGTAGCCGAGACCGCCGCGCGCTTCGGCACCCCCGTGCCCGGCTCGCCGCAGGCGGAGGAGCCTTCCGATTTTGACGTGCCGCGGCCGCCGCACTGGGGCGGCTACCGCCTGTGGGCGGAAAGCGTGGAGCTGTGGGTCGAGGGGGATGCGCGCGTGCACGACCGTGCGCGCTGGGTGCGCCAGCTCACCCGCCAGACGGACGGCTCGTTCAAGCCCGGCGCCTGGTCCGCGACGCGCCTGCAGCCGTAAGAAAAAGCCGCGTCGCGCCCGCCGCCCGTGTGGAAAGCCCTGCGCATCACTTTGCTGCTCCTCGTGCTTGCCGTCGTGGCGGGTCAG
>DATHLO010000086.1:0-7051 GCA_035488075.1 Steroidobacteraceae bacterium
CGCATCAGGTCCTGCCAGCTGTCCATGCCGGCCGCATCCAGCGTGCCGCCGACGCTTTGCGTCACGGCCTCCTTGATGCGTGCCAGGTTCACGATGCACTCGCGCAGCACCGCCGCCTGTACCTGCTGGAACTCGGAGTCCTCGGGCACCTGCGGCAGGTCCTTGTCCTTCGGCAGGATCATGCCGACGAGACTGTCATCGAGCCGGTCCTCGACCCCGATGAGCGTGGCGGCGATCTCCACCAGCATCGTCTCATCCGCCTTGAGCGAGCCGTCGACGATCTTGCCCAGGCGGTCGGTCTCGAACTGCACCTTGGCGCGCAGTTCGCCCAAGCCGAGCACCCCGAGCGTGTCGCCGATCTTGCGCAGCAGCTCGACCTGTGAGTACAGCTCCTGGGGCTGGCCCGCACCGCGGCGCACGAAGATATCCAGGACGTCCTTGACCTTGGCGAGATCCTCGCGGATCGCGGCCGCCACGGTCTGCATGAGCTTGATGCTCGGGGCGGAGAGGTTCTCGCGCTCCTGCTCGATGCTCTCATCCACCGGCAAGAGCTCGGTGAGACGGAACGAAGCACGCACCGCATTCACGCGCGGGCCCGAGGACTCCGCGCGGCCGACGTAATAGAGAAGGTTGTTGAGGAGCTCAACCGCCGGGGATTGCGCATAGCGCGCCTCGCCCTGCTCGTAGAGGCGGCGGATCTCGCGATCACCCAGCCCGAGCAGGCGCTTCACCGACTGCCCGCTCTCCAGGCCGTGCTGCTGCAGGGCTTCAATCACCGCGCCGATCACCCACCACAGCTGGAACACCGGCTGGCGGGTGGCGATCTGCTCGAGCTTCTGCGCGACTTTGGCGAGGGTCTCCAGGTGCTGCTCGATGCGCTCGCCGCGGATCCAGCCGATGAGACCCACCTGGTAGCGCGCACGCAGCCGCCGCGCCCACTGCTCCACCGTCAGCGGCAGCTCCCCGGGAGCGCCACCGGCGGGCTGGGGCTGTTGGTCGGACTTGAGGTTCAGGACGAGCAGCGTGCCTTCCGAGAGGAGCGAGCTGCCGCGCACCGCGCGCAGGTCATTGAGCAGCGGCAAGAGCACCAGTGCGAGGTCGCGCCCGCCCGCGAGCACGCGCTCGAGGTAGCCCGGCAGCTGCACCATGGCGCGCATGAGGGCATCCAGGCTCTCTGCCTGGCTCTTTCTCTCGCTGTGGGTGCTGATCAGGTACTGGGTGACGTGCTCCATCTCCTCGGCGAGGAGCGCAGCACCGTAGATCTCAAGCAGCCGCAGCACGCCTTGCACCTGGTGCAGGTCCTCGGCGCACTTCTCGAGCAGCTGCACGTTGTCGGGCTGCTCCACATAGCTTTCCAGCGCGGCGCGGGCCTCGCCCAGGGTGGCGTTGACCTCACGACCGACCAGATCAAATGTCTGCGAGACGACTTCAGGCATGCAGCAGCTTTCGCAGGAAGATCATGAGCCGCCCAGTGCGGAGATCTGCCGCACCTTGGCAGTATTCAGGGGCGCGTCCTCGACGCGCTTGACGGTGCCGCCGGCACGCTCGGTACCGGTGCCGGGCAGGCGGAAGCCGGCCGCCGAGCGGCGCAGGCCGGCCGAGAGCTCGGCCAGTTTCGCGATCGCCGCCGAGGTGGCCGAGGTGGATTCGGCGGTCTGGGCGCTGATCTCCTTGAGAATCTGCATGTTGCGGGCGATGTTCTGCGCCGCCCCGGTCTGCTGGCGCGCGCTGCCGGAGATATTCTGCACGAGGCTCGCGATCTGGTTGGAGACCTGCTCGATCTCCTCGAGCGCGGCGCCTGCGTTCTCCGCGAGCAGCGCCCCGCCGACCACGTCCGTGGTGCTGCGCTCCATCGACACGACCGCCTCGTTGGTGTCGGTCTGGATGGTGCGCACCAGCACCTCGATCTGCTTGGTGGCGTTGGCGGCGCGCTCGGCCAGGCGCTGCACCTCATCCGCCACCACCGCAAAGCCGCGGCCGGCCTCGCCCGCCATGGAGGACTGGATGGAGGCATTGAGCGCCAGGATGTTGGTCTGCTCGGCGATGTCGTTGATGAGCTCGACGATGTTACCGATCTCCTGGGAGCTCTCGCCGAGGCGCTTGATGCGCTTGGAGGTCTCCTGGATCGTCTCGCGGATGGTGTTCATGCCATCGATCGTGCGGCGCACGGCATCGCCGCCCTTGTGCGCGACCTCCACCGAGTGGCGGGCGACGTCGGAGGCGCGCTCGGCGTTGCCGGAGACCTCCTCGACCGAGGCGGCCATGCTGGCGGCGGACTCGGTGGCGGAGGCAATCTGCTTGGACTGCGCGCCGCTCGCCTTGGCGAGGTGCTGCGACAGCGCCTGGGTCTGGCGCGTGGCCGAATCCAGCTGGATCGCCGAGCCATTGATGGTGGTCACGAGCCCGCGCAGCGCATCGACCGCGTAGTTGATCGAGTCGGCGATGGCGCCGGTGATGTCCTCGGTGACGGTCGCCTGCACGGTGAGGTCCCCGTCGGCAAGGCTGGAGAGCTCATCGAGCAGGCGCAGGATCGCCTGCTGGTTGCGATCGGTTTCCTTGCGCTGCGCATCCGCGCTCAGGCGCTGGCGCTCGACCGTGCGGTGCATGCGCAGCGCCGAGACGAGCGCGGCGATCAAAAAGCCCAGGCCCGCCGCCAGCAGCAGAAGCGGCAGGTACGTCATGAGGCCGGGACTTGCGGCCACGGCGGGTGCGGGCGCGGTGGCCGCCAGATCGCGCGCATCCGCGGCGATGGCGCGCGCGGCGCTCTGCGCCGCCGGCAAGGCAGGCGCGGCACCGACGGCGCGTTTCAGCGCGGCGGACAGCTCCTGGTAGGTTGAATCAAGGTTCTTCAGGTGCTTGAGGCCCTCGGGCGTCGTCACCTTCGGCAGCGCGAGCGCGGAAGTCCCGCCGGCGAGGGCGGAGATGACCTGGCTTAAGTAATCGCTGCTCTCGGCGATGTGCTGCGCGGCCTGCGCGGGATCGGCCGTACCCTGGGTGAGCGCGGCAACGTCCAGCTGCAGGCGCTGGGCACGCGCCTCGAAACGCTCGAGCGCGCTGGCGGTGGGCGCCGCCGTCGCCGGCGGCAGCGTCTGGGCGAGCGCGCCCGCCTCGGCCACCAGGCGCGGCACGAGCGTGCTCGTGTCGTGCGCGGCGGCGCCGGCATCGGCAAGCGCACCGCGATTGCGCAGCACGGCGGTGGCGTTGTTCATCAACCGTGTGAAGCGCGCATCACTGACAAAGGGCGCCGCGGAATCCCGGGCGGCGGCGTCCTCGAGCGCCTTCTGCCGCTCCTGGAAGCGCGTGAGCGCGGCCGCATCACCTGACACTGCCCCTGGTGCATCGAGCGCAAGTCCGTAGAGCGCCTCCACCGGTACGCTGTGAGCCTTCTCGACCGGACGGCTCTGCGCGAACCAGTACGCCACCCCGCTCGCAACGCTCAGCAGCGCCGCAAGGCTCAGGAGCAGCGCAAGGCCGCTCGGTGAACGGGTGACGGCGGCGGGACTCATGCGGCGGCATCCGCAAACGCTGCGCTCTCGAGCACGGTGCGCAGGCTCAGGACCGGCCACTGCTCCTGCGCGCGGCGGAAGGCGCCGGCGAGGTAGCGCTCGCAGCGTGCCACCGTCGGCGGGGCATCGCCGGAGAATTCAGTTTCCGCGAAGCGCCGAAAGCCGAGCACCTCGTCGACGATCAGGCCGGCGGGGATCTCGCGGTGATTGACGACCACGATGCGCGTGTTGCGCGTCACGGGCGTGACCCCGGAGCCCAGGAACTGGCGCAGGTCGATGATCGGCAGCAGCTGCCCGCGCACGTTCGCGAGTCCCTTGATCCACGGCTTCGCACCCGGCACGCGCGTGGTGCTCGCCGGCACGCCGAGTACTTCGCGCGTCTCCTCGCGCGCGACCAGATACAGATCCCCCGCCATGCGCAGCGCCACCCCGACCCACTCGCGTCCGGCGGTGGTCTCCTGGTTCAGCTGCGCGGACACCGCGCGCCCGCGCCGATCAAGCTCCGCGAGCAGCTCGAACGGACGGTCCCGCAGGGACTTCAGTTCAATCTCGGGTGCCGGGGTCGGTTCGCTCATGACGTCGGGGCGGGTTCTTTGAAGCGCACGCGCGGGCGGTCCCTCACGAGGACAGCGTCGCCTGCGCTTTGGCGACCAGCTGGTCCGGAGATACCGGTTTGACCATGTAGTCGATCGCGCCCTGGCGCAGTCCCCAGATGCGATCGGTCTCCTGGCCCTTAGAGGTGACCATGATGATCGGAATGGAGCTCGTGCGCGGGTCATTCGCGAGCGCGCGCGTCGCCTGGTAGCCGTTCATGCCCGGCATCACGATGTCCATGAAGATCAGATCCGGGTTGATTTCCCGCGCGAGCCGCACGCCCTCGGCGCCATCCACCGCGGCGGCGGTCTGGAAGCCGTGCTTCTCGAGCGCCTTCTGCATGACGTGCAGCTCGGTGGGTGAGTCATCGACGATCAGGATCAGCGCCATTGCCATCATCTCCCGATATGGGTCTCGATCGCCGACAGCAGCTCATCCTTGGTGAACGGCTTGGTGAGGTAGTGCTCGGAGCCGACGATGCGGCCGCGGGCGCGGTCGAACAGGCCGTCCTTGGAGGACAGCATGATCACCGGGATCGAGCGGAAAACCTTGTTGTGCTTGATGAGCGAGCAGGTCTGGTAGCCGTCCAGTCGCGGCATCATGATGTCGACGAATACGATATCGGGCTGATGGTCGGCGATCTTGGCGAGGGCATCGAAGCCGTCGATCGCCGTGAACACCTCGCAACCTTCCTTCGCGAGCAGCGTTTCGGCCGTGCGACGGATGGTCTTGCTGTCATCGATGACGAGTACCTTCAGACCCTGGAGCTTGGTGTTGCTGCCGGTCACGATCGAGTGACTCCTTCCTGTAGGCCAAGCGGCGAAAAGACCCCACGGCCCCAAAGCGAGCCACGCCGCGGCGCGGCGCGGCTACCAGGTGCTCCCGCAAGACTCTCCCACGGCCACAGCCCCCCAAAGGCGCGCACCGTCCACACGAGCCACATTCGTCTCACGGGCCCTGCAAAACCTTGCGGGCCAAGCGCAGCGCGGTTTTAACATATCGGTATACCCCCGGCTATGCCATGCGCGTCACGTTTTTCGAAGGTCACCGCGTGCGCGGGGTCTCTGAGATCCCCGGGGCAGACATATTCGCGCAGCACTCGCCATAATCGACGTTTCTTAGGTGCGCTTCCTTGAAGGATCCGATGACGACGGGTAAGCGACTGGGCGTGGTGATGGACCCGATCGGCGCCATCAATTACGCGAAGGACTCGACCCTGGCGCTGCTCCTGGCCGCCCAGGCGCGCGGCTTTGCGCTCGCGTACCTGGAGATGCAGGACCTCTTGCTGCGCGACGGCGTGCCCTTCGGCCGGCTGCGCGCGCTCACGGTCAAAGCCGACCCCGAGGGCTGGTTCAGCCTCGGGGAAGCAGTGCTTGAGCCCCTGAGCGCGCTCGACTGCCTCCTCATGCGCAAGGACCCGCCGTTTGACATGGAGTTCATCTACAGCACCTACATCCTGGAGCGCGCCGAGGCCGCAGGCGTACTCGTGATCAACCGCCCCCAGGGGCTGCGCGACATGAACGAGAAGGTCTACACGGCCTGGTTTCCGCAGTGCTGCGCGCCGACCCTCATCACGCGCGACATGAACGACATGGGCGAGTTTCTGAAAGAACACGGCCGGATCGTGGTGAAGCCCCTGGATGGCATGGGCGGGCGCTCGATCTTCGTGCTCGCCGAGCATGATCTGAACGCGCGCGTCGTGTTCGAGACCCTGACCGGGTACGGGCAGCGCTTCGCCATCGTGCAGCGCTACCTGCCCGAGATCGCCACCAGCGGGGACTCGCGGGTGCTCCTCATCGACGGGGAGCCGGTGCCGTACGCCCTCGCCCGCATGCCGTCCGCGCACGACCACCGCGGCAATCTTGCCGCCGGCGCCACCGGCGTCGGCCGGCCGCTGAATGAGCGCGACCGCTGGCTCGCGGGCGAAATCGGCCCGAGGCTCGCCGCGCAGGGGATGCTGTTCGTTGGCCTCGATGTCATCGGCGGCTTCGTCACCGAGATCAACGTCACAAGCCCGACCGGCATCCGTGAACTCGAGAAGCAGTTCCCGATCCATATTGGCGACTTACTGATGTCGGCCCTCGAGCAGCGTCTGCTCGCCCGGGGCCGCTGAGGATTCCGCGATGGCGCGTCGCGCGCTGATGCTGAGGGAAGGCGTCGCACCGGTGTGGGACCGGCTGCTGACCATGGTGTTCTTCGTCGCGCTCCTGCACGGGCTCATCATCGTCGGGCTCACCTTCAACGCCGCGGCGAGCGACCGATCGAGCGCCCCGGGGCTGGAGGTGCTGCTGGTCTCGGATGAGCTGCCGGACGCGGACAAGAATCCGACCGCGACCTATCTTGCGCAGCGCACCCAGATCGGCTCGGGCAACACGCGCAAGGCCGTCGCGCCGCGCAACCGCACCGCCTCGCTCCCGACGCTCAAGCACGCCGGCACCGCGGAGGGCAATACACTCCTGGATGAGGGCGAGCGCGCCGGCAGCACCCAGGATGAGCGTGTCCTGAGCACGGTCGCCTGGAGCACCAGCATCCGCTACCTCGCCCCGGAGGGTGGCGAGGGCACGCAGCGCGACAAGCCCCTCCTCATCGATCAGCCCGAGACCGCCGAACCCGGCCCGGACGAAGAGGGTCCGGCGCAGCTGCGGGGCCCGCAGCACGATGAGCTGTGGGTGACGCCGGACACGCGTGCGGCGGCGCTCGCGCCGTACCTGGATGCCTGGCGCCGCAAGGTCGAGCGGATCGGCACGCTCAACTACCCGACCGTGGCGCGGGTCGCGGGCGCCGCGGCCAGCCCGATCGTGGAAGTGGGGATCGACGCGGACGGCAAGCTTGACCGGGCGCTCATCCACCGCTCAAGCGGCAACGCCGAGCTTGATCAGGCGGCGCTCGCCATCCTGAAACTCGCCAGCCCCTTTGATCCGTTCCCCCCGGAACTCGCCCGGCAGTACCGG
>DATHLO010000087.1:0-4746 GCA_035488075.1 Steroidobacteraceae bacterium
GGGGGCACGGCAGTCGTCATCGGTGCCGGGGGCCTCGGCAGTTTTGCGGTGCAGTTCCTGCGCGCGCTGTCCGGGGCGCGCGTGATCGCGGTGGACGTGAACCCGCGCCGCCTGGACTACGCGAAGAGCCTGGGCGCCCACGAAACGGTCACGGGCGTGAGTGAGCGCACCGCGGAGGACCTTAAATCCTTGACCGGCGGTCGCGGTGCCGAGGTGGTGCTCGACTTCGTCGGCATCGATGCCACGATCGCAGCGGGCCTCGCCGCGCTGCGCCGCACGGGCAGCTACGGTCTCATCGGTGCCGGCATGGGGCGTCTGAATTTTCCCTGGTTCCACCTGCTGCCCAGGGACGGTGAGGTGTTCTGTTTCACGGGCAGCAGCATCGAGGACCTGCGCCAGGTCGTCACGCTCGCGGAAGCAGGCCAGCTGCGCAACGACACCGAGCGCTTCGCCTTCAGCGAGGTGCCGCAGGCGTATGCGAAGCTCGAACACGGTGCGCTCCTGGGCCGCGCCGTGGTCGCCCCGGAGGCCTAGCGTGCTCGAGGCGCGCGACACACTGGCGATCCACGAACTGCTCGCGCTCTACGGACACATCATCGATGAGCGCCAGTGGGCGCGGGTGGATGAGCTCTTTACCGCGCGCACCGTCTACGATATGCGCGAGTTCGGGCTCGGCATCGTGCAGGGAACGGCGGCCATCCGCGAGCTGTGGAGCCGGCCGAATGCAGCACATCCGCTCGCCCACCATGCCACCAACATCCTCGTGAGCGTGGATCAGGACGGCACCGTGCGAGTGCTGTCCAAGGGTCTGGGCGTAGGAGCGAACGGTCGCGTCGGCAGCGTCGTGTACCGCGACGTCGTGGAGCGCACGCCGCAGGGCTGGCGCTTTGCCTCTCGTACCGCGCACTTGCGGCGCGAGCACGACGGCGGCGTCAACCTGACACCCGTCTAGAGCTTCGACACGGGGCGGAACGCCGGCCTCACCCCGCATCATCCTGGTCGGCGCGCAGCCGGCAACTGCGCGGATACATGCGCAGCTCCGGGACCTCACCGCGCAGCAGTTTGTCCTGCACGTCCGTCCAGTACTCGACGCCCAGGAGATCGGCGTTCTCGCTGCGGAACGCGCGGCGCGCCAAGTCGCTCTTGAGCTGCATGCCGTACTCGAGCTCCTCGGGCAGGAAGATCACGCCCTCCTCGAACACCCAGGCCGGCAGGATCTCTTCGCCGGGCTCACGGTCGGCGTTCGTGCGGATCTTCAGGTCGGTGAGCTTTTCCACCGCGTCGTAATCGAACAAGAGCACCCGGCCGTAGCGGCCGACGCCGTAGTTGCGCGAATCCAGATCCTTATTGAAGATATTAGTGGCGGCGTTGTTGCGAATGCAGTGACCGAGATTGCGGATCACGGCGCGCGTGGCGCTTTCGTCCGCGCTAGCCAAGTAGACGGGCAGCGGCACAATCTTCAGTTGCACGATCAGGGAGCGGATGAAGACCCCCTCGGCGTCCACCTGAACACTGCCGGCCGCCTGCGCACGGATCTCCTCCAGCAGCGCCGGATCGAACAGCTCCCGCTCGAGCCGCAGGTTAAAGTACATGACGTTGTCGAGCATGCTGCCCGCACGGTTGATCTCGTGCACCGCGCGGTACTTGTCCAGGACCGCGGCCACGCCCGGAAACGCGCCCCACTTATAAGAGGTGGTGGGTTGATCCCGTATCACCTTCAGGTGATAGGTGCAGGCCGGGCAGGTGAACCCCAGGGCCACGGTACCGGGCGCGCCCGGCGAGCGTTGCAGTCGCTCACCGCTTTGGCGCAGCTGCTCGATGATCTCGTTGAGAATCGCGACCTTGCCGACGTGGTTGAACCCGATGGTCGAGTAGTGATGCCCGAGGGGACGCCGTGGCATGAGGCTGAACAGGAACACGCACGTCTGGTAGTACAGGCGTGTGGTCACGTGCAGATTGGCGAGCGCGGAACTGAACAGATCGTGGATGTCCGAGACCTGGTGCAGCACCGCGTCGGCGTACACGCCCGCGGGGCTGTTGAGCAGGGCGACCACGAACGGGGTGAAGCTGCCGTCACTCATCACCCAGCGGGCAACGAGGAAGGCGCTGCGATCGCGGAAGAATCCGGCCTGCACCACATCCAGCGCCATCGGCCGCGGGGCCCCCGGCGCGCCGTACAGCAGCGGCTCGAGTCGTGCGAGGATGCGCTCGACATCGCCCGGCAGATCCCGGAACGGCACCGAGAAGCCAGGGGTCTGCAGCGCACGATTGATAAGTTCGCCATCGACGCGCCCCTGCACGGGCAGCCGGACATGCACGTGCGCCATCGAGTCGACGCGGCGTTTGCTTGGCGGCGGAAACGAGTACGCCACCGGGCGCCAGATGCCGTGGCCGATATTGCGGCGCAGAGAATGCGCAAAGCTGAAGGCCGTGTCCGCCTCGTAGCGATCGACGATCATCGCCACGAGCCGCCGATCGATTGCCTCCCACAGCACGGCGTTGGCGGCGAGCGCCGGGTAAGCCGCCAGCATGCGCGGTCCGTGTTCGGCGATGTAGCGGCTGTACAGCCCCAGGCGCTCCTTGCTGATCCGGATCGAGGCGTGCGGATCCATGAGCTCGAAGGCGCGCTTGGCGCGGTAGGGGTACTCGCACAGCTCGCGGTAGAAATCATCGAAGATCGCGAGAATCAGCTGCGCGCTCGCCGCGATGCCCTCTTCCTCGCCGCTGCAGGCGCTGAGATGCGCATAGGCGGCTTCGACCCGCGAATCCGTCCGGGTCGGGAGTTCAAGCGCACGCAGGTCCGGGATCGTCATGGGCTGAAGTGTTGCCGATGGGCCGCCGGACAGCCAATCAGTTTCCGCTCTTTAGCCCCCGAGATGCAGCTCGACCTGCTGCCAGCCGAGTTCGGCGGTCTCGCGCGCCCGGCCGCCGGCCTCGCGCGCGTGCCGGCTCGCGGCCGTGCCATCGACCACCCGCCGCAGAATGCCCTGGCGGATGCAGGCGATGCGAAACAGGTTGTAGGCCATGCAGAACTCCCACACGCGCGGCTCCACCCCCGCTCGCCCGGTGCGCCGGCAGTAGCTCGCGAGGTATTCCTGCTCGCTCGGGATGCCCAGCGGTGCCAGATCGATGCCGGCGAGCCCGCGGTCGCCGCCGCCGGGGATGCGCCAGGACATGCAGTGGTAGGAGAAGTCGGCGAGCGGATGGCCGAGGGTTGAGAGTTCCCAGTCCACCACAGCGAGTACGCGCGCCTCGCTCGGGTGAAAAATCATGTTGTCCAGGCGGTAGTCCCCGTGCACGAGCGTCGTCTCATCCGCAGCCGGGATGTTCGCCGGCAGCCACACGAGCAGTTTCTCCATGGCCTCGATACGCTCAGTCTCCGAAGCGCGGTACTGCTTGCTCCAGCGCGCGATCTGGCGCGCGAAGTAGTTGCCGGGTTTGCCAAAATCACCGAGGCCCGCCGCCACGAAATCCAGCGTATGCAGCCGCACCAGCACGCGGTTCATCTCGTCGTAGAGCGCCGCGCGCTGCGTGCGCGTGAGGCTCGGCAGCGTCGCATCCCAGAAGTTACGCCCGACGGCATAGCCCATGAGATAAAAGAGCGTGCCGATGACCGCAGGATCGGCGCAGAAGCACACCGGGCGCGCCACCGGGAAGCCCGTGCCGTAGAGCGCGCTGATCACCCGGAACTCCCGGTCCACCGCGTGCGCCGAGGGCAGCAGCGGTCCGGCCGGCTGCTTGCGCAGCACGTACTGGGTGCCATCGGCGCTTGTGAGGAGGAACGTCGGGTTCGACTGGCCGCCGCGGAACTGCTGCACCTTAAGCGGCGCGCGGAAGTCTGCGACGTGCGCCAGCAAATAACGCTCGAGCGCGGCGACGTCGAAGCGCTGCGCGTCGCTGACCGGCATGGTGCCGGCGAATTCCTCGCCGTTCATCTACGGGTACTTATCCAGCTCCAGTCGCGCGATCTGATTGCGGTGCACTTCATCCGGGCCGTCGGCGATGCGGATGGAGCGCGCGTGGGTATATTCGTGGGCGAGGTGAAAGTCATCGCTCAGGCCCGCCGCGCCGTGCGCCTGTATGGCCCAGTCGACTACCTGGCAGGCGGTGTCGGCGGCGGCGATCTTGATCATGGCGATCTGGGCGCGCGCGGCCTTGTTGCCTACGGTGTCCATGAGCCAGGCGGCGTTGAGCACCAGCAGGCGCGCCTGATCGATGCGGATGCGCGACTCGGCGATGCGTTCGAGGGTCACCGTTTGCTCGGCGAGACGCTGGCCGAAGGCGGTGCGCACCTTGACACGCCGGCACATCCTCTCGAGCGCGCGCTCGGCGACACCGATGAGACGCATGGCGTGATGTATGCGCCCGGGCCCCAAGCGGCCCTGCGCAATCTCGAACCCGCGGCCTTCGCCGAGCAGAATATTGGCGGCCGGGACGCGCACGTCCTTGAAGTCGATCTCCATATGCCCGTGCGGCGCATCATCGTAGCCAAACACGGTCAGGTGCCGCAGGATCGTGATGCCGGGTGCCTCGCGCGGCACCAGAATCATCGACTGCTGCCGGTGCCGCGGGGCGCTCGGATCGGTCTTGCCCATGAAGATAAAGAGGCGGCAGCGGCGGCTGCCGGCTCCGGAGGTCCACCACTTGCGGCCGTTGATGACGTAGGCGTCACCTTCGCGCACGATGGAACTTTCGATGTTGGTGGCATCGCTCGAGGCCACACGCGGCTCGGTCATCGCAAAGGCC
>DATHLO010000088.1:0-2047 GCA_035488075.1 Steroidobacteraceae bacterium
TCGGCGCCGCGCTCGCGCAGACGGCGCACGAGGTCCGGGCTCTTGTAAGCGGCGATGCCGCCGGTGACGCCTAACAGGATGCGCTTGTCTTGCATGGGATCTTCGTTGCCGTTCCCGCAAGGATTATCGCACCGCGGCCGCCCGGTCGCGCAAACCCTGCGCACAGCGCCCACGGAAAAACACGTCATTCGGGGCACTTTGTGCCCCTCGCCGGCGGGGCACGGGCCTCCTTAGACTGCTCAGCCCCGCTGCTTAGAACCTAAAGATATGAGCACCCGGCACAGGCCTGCCACGCGATGCGGGGCGGCCCGATGAGCGCCTCCGAACAGCTGCCTCTGCCGCTGACAGAGCCCGCCGAAGGCACTGCGGTGGCAGGGTTCGGCAACGCCGCGGCGCAACCGGTGGAACGACTCTGGGTCCGCGGCGCGTTCGATGAGCTGCGCACCGCTACGGCCGCCGAGATCATCGCCGCGGCGCGCCGGGCGATGACGCGGCGTGTGCGTCGCGGGATGGCCATGGACTCCCCGCGCGCTGTGCGGGAGTTCCTCACGATGAAGCTCGGGACTCTCGAGCATGAAACGTTTGCCGTCTTGCTGCTGGATGCCCGCCATCGGCTCATTGATTACGTGGAGCTGTTTCGGGGCACGATCGATAAGGCGAGCGTCTATCCTCGCGAAGTGGTGAAGCTTGCGCTCGAACGCAATGCCGCAGCCCTGGTGCTGGCGCACCCCCATCCATCCGGTGCCGCCGATCCGAGCCAGGCCGATGAGCTGATTACCCGGCGCCTGAAAGACGCCCTGGCGCTGGTCGATGTCCGCCTGCTCGATCACATCATCGTCGCCGGGGGCGAGGCCATCTCATTTGCCGACCGCGGACTGCTTTAACGCCGTGCATCGGCATCGCGGGCGCGCATGTGAGCGTGGCAACGGCAAAGTGATCTCTGGTGCTGGCGAGTCGCAGCACCTCAAGACACTCTCACAGGCGAACCGAGCCGGAGGGATTTGGGCGCAGTGCACCGTTTGCCCTTGATCCTTCGGCCACGCACCGTGCCGGCCGGCCGCGGCGCTCCCAGACGGCCGGCTCCTTGAGATCCCGCCGCCGGGCTGGTATAAAGCCCGCCCCGGGAATCCGAGGGGCCCGCCTCCCCTTGCTCCCAAGTCACTGATATCGCTTAAGGTTGTTCGTATGTCCCGCGTCTGCGAGATCACCGGCAAGAAGCCGGCCGTCGGTAACCGCGTCTCCCACGCCAATAACAAGAAGCGCCGCCGCTTCCTGCCGAACCTGCATACGCAGCGCTTCTGGGTGGAAACCGAGAAGCGCTGGGTCACGCTGCGGCTGACCACGAACGGCATGCGCACGGTGGAGAAGAAGGGCATCGACAAGATCATCGAGGAGTTGCGCGCCAAGGGCCGCAGGCTCTGAGGCGGCATCTGAAGGAGCCCCCATGCGCGAGAAGATCAAGCTGTTGTCTACGGCCGGAACCGGCCACTTCTACGTGACGACCAAGAACAAGCGCCTGCACCCGGACAAGCTGGAAGTGCGCAAGTTCGACCCCAAGGCGCGCAAGCACGTCGCCTACAAAGAATCCAAGATCAAGTAAGCGCGCGCGCTAATCTGCGCGCGTGCCCGAGCTTCCCGAAGTCGAGACGACACGGCGCGGCCTGGCGCCGCACGCGCGCAAGCGCCGCATCGTCGCGCTCGCGGTCTACGAGCCGCGCCTGCGTTGGCCCATCGCGCGCGCGCTGCCGCGCCAGGTGGCCGGCCGACGTATCGAGCGCGTGGGGCGCCGCGCCAAGTACCTGCTGCTCGAGCTCGAATCCGGCACGCTGCTCTTGCATCTGGGCATGTCGGGGAATCTGCGCGCCGTGCCTGCCACCACGCCGCGCCTGAAGCACGATCACTTTGACCTGCTGCTCGACTCCGGACTCGCGCTGCGATTCAACGACCCGCGCCGCTTCGGGAGCCTCCTCTACACCCCCGATGACCCCGCCGAGCACCCGCTGCTGAAGCACCTCGCGCCCGAGCCCTTCGCCAAGGGCTTTGACGC
>DATHLO010000089.1:0-6635 GCA_035488075.1 Steroidobacteraceae bacterium
GGTGTTCGAACTGAACCAGGGCACGCACCATGATCATATCGTGTGTCTGGACTGCGGCCGCGTCGAAGAGTTCATGGACTCGGACATCGAGGAGCGCCAGACCGCGGTGGCGCAGAAGCTCGGCTTCACCATCCGCGACCATTCGCTGATTCTCTACGGGCACTGCCGGCGCCAGAACTGCGCCTTCCGCACGCGCAAGACGAGCTGACAGTCGCCCCAAAGCCCGGCGCTGCGACAAGCGTGCTGCGGCTAGCGCCGCTTGAGCGCCGGCGGACGCGGGGTGCGCACGGTGTCGGAACTTGCCGCCTCGGGGGTGGCCGCGCCGAGCATGTCGCGCGCGTGCTCGCGCGCCTTGCTGCTCACCTCCACCCCGCCGAGCATGCGCGCGAGCTCTTCGACCCGATCATCCACAGACAGCTCAGTGAGCGTGGTGCGTGCCGTGCGTCCGTCGGTGAGCTTGCTCACCCGCAGGTGATGGTGCGCCTGGGAGGCGACCTGCGGCAGGTGCGTGACGCACAGCACCTGGCCGCGCGCGCCGAGCGCGCGCAGTTCCCGACCGACGATCTCCGCGATCGCCCCGCCGATGCCGGCGTCGACCTCATCGAACACCATGCAGCGCGCCTCTTCCTGCGCGCAGCACACCTGCACGGCCAGCGACAGGCGCGCGAGTTCTCCGCCGGATGCCACCTTGGCGAGCGCGCGCGGCGGTGAGCCGGGGTTGGCG
The DNA here is from genome assembly GCA_035488075.1 of Steroidobacteraceae bacterium. GTDB lineage: Bacteria > Pseudomonadota > Gammaproteobacteria > Steroidobacterales > Steroidobacteraceae > 13-2-20CM-66-19. The sequence continues at coordinate 725 of DATHLO010000089.1, forward strand.
GTGACGCGGAACTCGATCTGATCGATGCCGTGCTGGGTCGGCTCCGCGTTGCCGTTCTGCGTGACGTCCGCCTCGAAGCGCCCGCCGGTCATGCCCAGGGTCTGCATGCGCGCACTGATGTCGCGCGCCAGCGCACGAGCCGCGGCCATGCGCTTGCCGGAAAGTTCCTGTGCCTGGCTGCGGTAGTGCTGCAGTGCTGCGGCAAGTTCGCGCCGCAGCACCACCAGATCCAGGTCCGCGCGCTCGAGGGACTCGAGCTCCTGAGCGAGTGTGCTTGCGCGCGCCGGCAGCTCTGCCGGGGGCACCCGGTGCTTGCGCGCGAGCTCCTCGATCGCCGCCAGGCGCCGCTCGACTTCCTCCTGACGGCTCGCGTCCAGGTCGAGACTTTCGCGGTAGTGCTCCAGTTCGCGCGCCGCCTCACGCACCTGGATCTGCGCCTCCGTGAGCATCGGCAGCACGGCGGCGAGCTTGGCGTCGAGCGCCGCCAGGGCCTTGAGGGCGCTGAGCGCGCGGCTGACGCCCGCGTGTGCGCTCGCCGGCTCGTTCTCGTACAGCTCCCCAAGGGCGCTCTGCGCCCCGCTCGCGAGGCGTCCGCGGTTGGCGAGGCGGCCGTGCTCCTCGGTCAAAGACTCGAGCTCCCCGGGGCCGAGCCTGAGCGCCTGAAGTTCCTGCACCTGGTAGCGCAGCAGTTCGAGCTTCGCATCCCGGTCGCGCGCCTTGGTTTCCAGCTCGAGCGTGCGGTTCAGCAGCTCCAGCCACACGCGGTGCGCGATGCCCACCTGGCCGGTGAGCCCGGTGAGGGAGGCGTAGCCGTCCAGGAGCTCGCGCTGTGCCGGCCCGCGCGTCAGGGACTGAAACTCGTGCTGGCCGTGGATGTCGATGAGGATGTTGCCCGCCTCGCGCAACAGCTGCACGGCGACCGCCTGGCCGTTGAGGTAGGCGCGCGAGCGCCCATCGCTGCCCACGATGCGGCGCACGAGCAGCTCGCCGTTCGCGCGCACCGACTGCTCCTCGAGCCATTGCTTCAGCTCCCGCGGCGCGCGGCTCAGATCGAAAGTGCCGGAGATTTCCGCGCGCTCGGCGCCATGGCGCACGACCTCCGCCCCGGCGCGGCCGCCGGCGAGCAGCTGCAGCGCGTCGACCAGGATCGATTTGCCAGCGCCCGTCTCCCCGGTGAGCACCGTGAGCCCCGGGCGCAGCTCCAGTTCCACCGCATCGATGATGGCGAAGTCACGGATCTGCAGGTGCGTGAGCATACGTTTCTAGCGCTCGAAGCTGCCGCGGCCCCAGTGCAGCTTCGAGCGCAGCAGCCCGTAATAGTCGTGGCCGGGCGGGTGCAGCAGGGTGGCGCGCTCCTTTGCGGTGCGCACCTCAAGGCGATCCGCGGCGGTGAACTGCCCGAGCACCGCGCCGTCGCAGATGACATGCGCCTGGGTATCAGGGCGCTCGATCAGCACCACCTCGATCACCGAGCTCGAGGAGACCACGATCGCGCGATCGGAGAGGGTATGCGGGGAGATCGGGGCGATGATGAGTGCCGGCAGGTGCGGCTCGACGATCGGACCGCCGCAGGAGAGCGCGTAGGCGGTGGAACCGGTGCCGGTAGCGACGATGATGCCATCCCCGCCGTGGGCACTGACGAACTGCCCGTCGATGCGGGTCTCAAAATCCAGCGTGCGCCCGGTGTCGTGCTTTTGCATGACGACGTCATTGAGCGCGAAGGCCTGCGCCACCTCCCCCCCGGCGCAGTGCAGGCGCGCCGCGAGCAGCGGTCGCTCATCCGCCTGCAGCTCTCCTGCGAGCGCGGCGTCCACCGGGCCGAGCATGTCCTGGGGCATGACGTCGGTGAGAAAGCCGACGCGGCCGCGATTCACGCCCAGCAGCGGCACCCCGTGGCGTACCACCAGGCTCAGCGCGTAAAGCAGGGTGCCGTCGCCGCCGACCGCGATGACGAGGTCCGCGCGCGCCCCGAACTGCTCCTTCGGCACGCGCACGGGGAGTGCGGAGTCGAGCGCGGCGTCCTCGCTCACGAGCACCGTCACGCCGCGCCCGGCGAGGTGCGGCAGCAGGGTGCCCACACTCTCGGCGATGCGCGGATCGGAGAATCTACCCACTAACGCGCAGGTGCGCACCGGAAAGGCCATGCGAGCCCTTGACTTAACCCCGCAAGCCGCGCGAGGCGCGTCTTTGTAACACGCGCCCGGACCCGCCGGCCAATGCCGTAAGTCACATCTTGGGCCCGTAAGAGCGTACGCTGCCGCGCGGCGGGGCTTGCTTGACGCTCGGCGCGCCTGAAAGCAAGCTTTCCTGCGTCGAGGTGCATGTTAAGGCCGCCTGGCAGCGCGGCGGAGGTCTATGGCGCAAGAAGCTCGGGAAGAGCCCTTAGGCGAGCGGGCTCAGCATCTGCTGCGGATCCTCATCGAGAGTTACATCCGCGACGGACAGCCGGTCGGCTCACGGGCGCTGTCGCGCGAATCGGGGCTGCAGCTCTCCTCGGCCACCGTGCGCAACGTCATGGCGGATCTGGAGGAGCTCGGTTTCGTCGCCTCCCCGCACACCTCCGCCGGGCGTATCCCGACCGACAAGGGCTACCGCTTCTTCGTTGACACGCTGTTGCAGCTGCGGCCGCTGGATGAGGCGGCGAGCGAACAGATCCGGCGCCAGTTCGAGGCCAGCCGCGACAGCTCCACGGACCTCGTCGGCGCGGTCTCGCAGCTGCTCTCGAGCGCCACACAGCTCGCGGGCGTTGTGACGCTGCCGCGCACGCGCGCCGCGCAGATCAGCCAGCTTGAGTTCGTGGCCCTCACCGAAAACCGCGTGCTCGTGGTACTGGTGTACAACGGCCGCGAGGTGCAGAACCGCATCATCCAGACCGAGCGGCGCTACTCTCCGGATGAGCTCAAACGCGCCTCGAACTATCTTAACGAGCAGTTCCGGGGTCACTCGCTGGCGGAAGTGCGCCAGGAGATCCTGCGCCAGCTCTCCGAAGCGCACGCGCACATGAACCAGATGATGCTGAACGCCATCTCCGTGGCGCAGCAGGTGTTCGAGAGCGGCACCGAAGGCAGGCTCGAGTACGTGATCAAGGGGGAGACGAACCTCATGGGGGTCGCCGACCTCACCAATGTTGAGAAGCTGCGGCGCCTGTTCGAGGCCTTCAACGAGAAGCGTGACTTTCTGCACCTGCTCGACCACAGCCTCAAGGCCGAGCGGGTGCAGATCTTCATCGGTCACGAGTCCGGCTACCAGATCCTCGATGACTGTAGCGTCGTGACGGCGCCCTACGCGGACGGGGACGGGGTGGTGGGGGTGCTCGGGGTCATCGGCCCCACCCGCATGGCCTACGAACGGGTCATACCGATCGTCGACATGACGGCTAAACTTCTGGGGGCCGCCTTGAATTCACGCCGCTGACCCCCCACCCGAAGGGGCGCGCCGCGGCGGGAAGAGCTCACGAAACGGAGCCGCGGGCGGCGCGCTTCGAGGCCACGGCAGGAAGGAAATAGCGAGATGACTGCGAACGAGCGGGAGCGCCGCGATCCGGCGGCCGAGCCCACGACCGTGCTGCCGGAGACGGCCGCGCAGCTGGTGGAGCTTGAGCGCCTGCAGCAGGCGCTCAGTGAATCCGAGGAGCGCGCCAAGAGCCACTGGGAGCAGTACCTGCGCGCGGTCGCGGACCTGGACAACGTGCGCAAGCGCGCCCAGCGCGACATCGAATCCGCCAACCGCTACGGGCTGGAGAAGATCGCCCAGGAGCTGCTGCCGGTGCGCGACAGCCTGGAGCTTGCCGTGCAGAACGCCGCCCGCTCGGACGTGCAGCACCTCGTGGCCGGGCAGCAGGCGACGCTCGCGCTCCTGGCCCGGGCGCTCGAGAAGTTCGGCGTGCGGGTGATCGACCCGCAAGGGGAGCCCTTTGATCCGGAGCGGCACGAGGCGATGATGACCCAGGAATCGGCAACCGCGGAGCCCAACTCGGTCCTGCAGGTGGTCCAGCCCGGCTACGAGCTCAACGGGCGCCTCCTGCGGCCCGCGCGGGTGATTGTTGCCCGGGAGCCGGCCCCGCGGTCTTGAAACCCCTTGTGGTCACCCCTACGAAGTGACCCCAGAACGTCCCTCTTTCGAAAGAGATTTTGCGCGGAGTGCAGTCATGGCAAAGGTAATCGGCATCGACCTCGGTACCACCAATTCGTGCGTGGCCATCATGGAGGGCGGCAAGCCCCGGGTGATCGAGAACAGCGAAGGCGATCGCACGACCCCCTCGGTCGTCGCGCTGACCAAGGACGGCGAGTGGCTCGTCGGCCAGCCGGCCAAGCGCCAGGCGGTCACCAACCCGCACAACACCCTGTTCGCGATCAAGCGCCTCATCGGGCGCAAATTCGACGACGAGGTGGTGCAGCGCGACATCAAGATGGTGCCCTACCGGATCGTCAAGGCCGACAACGGCGACGCCTGGGTCGAGGTGCAGGGCAAGAAGATGGCCCCGCCGGAGGTCTCCGCGCGCGTGCTCATGAAGATGAAGAAGACCGCCGAGGACTATCTGGGCGAGTCGGTCAGCGAGGCGGTGATCACCGTGCCCGCCTACTTCAATGATTCGCAGCGCCAGGCGACCAAGGACGCCGGCCGCATCGCCGGACTCTCCGTCAAGCGCATCATCAACGAGCCGACCGCCGCCGCGCTCGCCTACGGGCTCGACAAGCAGGGCGCGGATCGCAAGATCGCCGTCTATGACCTAGGCGGCGGCACCTTCGACGTCTCGATCATCGAGATCGCCGAAGTCGACGGGGAGCGGCAGTTTGAGGTGCTCTCGACCAACGGGGACACCTTCCTCGGGGGCGAGGACTTTGACCTGCGCGTCATCAATTTCCTGGCCGAGCAGTTCCAGAAGGAGTCCGGTGTCGACGTGCGCCAGGATCCCCTCGCCATGCAGCGCCTCAAGGAGGCGGCCGAGAAGGCGAAGATCGAACTGTCCTCGACCCAGCAGACCGACATCAACCTGCCGTACATCACCGCGGATGCCTCGGGACCGAAGCACCTGAACATCAAGCTGACGCGCGCCAAGCTCGAGTCGCTGGTGGAGGACCTGGTGCAGAAGACGGTCGGCCCCTGCCGCACCGCGCTCAAGGATGCCGGTCTTTCTGCCAACGATGTGGCCGAGGTGATCCTGGTGGGCGGCCAGACGCGCATGCCGCTGGTGCAGAAGTACGTGAAGGATTTCTTCGGCAAGGAGCCGCGCAAGGATGTGAATCCGGATGAGGCGGTGGCCGTGGGTGCGGGCATCCAGGCGGGCGTGCTCGCCGGGGAAGTGAAGGACGTGCTGCTGCTGGATGTGACGCCCCTGTCGCTCGGCATCGAGACCCTCGGCGGCATCATGACCAAGCTCATCGAGAAGAACACCACGATCCCGACGAAGGCCTCAAACACCTTCTCGACCGCGGACGATAACCAGACGGCCGTGACCATTCATGTGCTGCAGGGTGAGCGCGACCGGGCGGCGGACAACAAGTCCTTAGGCAAATTCGACCTCACGGACATCCCGCCGGCCCCGCGCGGCATGCCGCAGGTGGAGGTGTCCTTCGATATCGACGCCAACGGCATCCTCAATGTCTCGGCGAAGGACAAGGCCACCGGCAAGGAACAGAAGATCATCATCAAGGCCTCGAGCGGCCTGAACGAGGATGAGATCAAGCGCATGGTGCGCGATGCCGAGGCGCACGCCGAAGAGGACAAGCGCTTCCGCGAGCTCGTGGACTCGCGCAACAAGGCCGACGGGCTGATCCACGCGGTGGAGAAGTCACTGCAGAGCCTCGGCGACAAGGTCGACGGGGCCGAGCGGGCCAAGGTCGAAAGTGCGATGTCGGATCTGCGCACGGCGCTCAAGGGCGAGGACCGCGGTGCGATCGACAAGAAAGCC
>DATHLO010000090.1:0-4276 GCA_035488075.1 Steroidobacteraceae bacterium
TCGGTGTCGTCAGTGAGCGCCTGCCACAGCTGCGGCACGTTCCAGTTGAGGGCGAGGCGCTGCACGCTCGGATGCCACTGAAAGCGCAGCTGTGCCCATTGCTCGGGTGGCACGCGTGCGAGCGTGGCGTGTGTGAGGGGCTGCGCATCGGCGGCATCAAAGATGTGCGTCATGGCCCATTCCCAGCGGGCGAGCTGCGAGAGCACCGGGGCGGCTGCGTAATCCTCGTGCGCCTCGAGCAGGTGCGCGAGCTCATCCCCGTAGTGGCGGATGGAAAAAAACGGCGAATCGTGCGTGCGCACGTACTCGCTGGCCAGGGCATCGAAGTCCGCATCCAGCAGCTTCGCGAGCGCCGGGTAATTCGCCGCCAGCGCCTCGGCGAGCCGACTGCGGTAGGCGCCGGCGTAGATGCCGAGGCGCGTCTTAAGCGGCACGCGCGCGCTGCCCATGACGTGCGCCGTGACGGCCTCGCTGCCACGCAGCAGGTAGGCCTGGAAATCCCCCTGCACCCCCGCAAGGTTACTCATGAGGCTGCGGTCCGGCGCATGCGGGCCGTCCCCGCCGGCGGCGCGCTGAGCGTGCGCGCGCTCACGGCGCGCGCCTGTTCGAGCTCGGCGCACAGCTGCGCGAGCGGCGGGATGCGATCGTCGCGCTCGATCATCGTGGACACCGCGCCGCAGTGGCGCAGCGCCGCCGCGTACAGCTCCCACACCGGATCGGGCACCGGATGATCGTGCGTATCCACCAGGTAGTCGCCGTGATTCTCGTGACCGGCCAGGTGGATCTGCTGCACGCGCTCGGCGGGTACCGCGCTGAGGTAGGTGAGCGGGTCGAACTCGTGGTTCACGGCGCTCACGTAGATGTTGTTCACGTCGAGGAGTATCAGGCAGTCGGCGCGCAGCGCCACCTCGCGCAGGAACTCCCACTCGGTGAGGGGTGAGTCGCGGAAGGCGACGTAGCTGGAGACGTTCTCGAGGAGGATGCGGCGGCCGAGGATGTCCTGCACGGTGCGCACGCGCTCGACCACGTGCGCCAGGGCTTCTTCGGTGTACGGCAGCGGCAGCAGGTCGTGGGTGTTGGCTCCGGCGATGCCGGTCCAGCACAGATGATCGGACACCCACGCCGGCTCGAGGCGCTGCGCGAGCGCCTTCACCTGGGCGAGGTACTCACGGTTCAGGGGTGCGGTGCTGCCGATCGAGAGCGACACGCCGTGCATCGCGAGCGGATAGCGCTCGCGAAAGCGCATCAGGTAGTGCAACGGCTTGCCGCCGGGGACCAGATAATTCTCGGTGAGTACCTCGAACCAGTCCACGCGCGGGCGATCTGCGAGGATCGCCTCGTAGTGATCAACCCGCAGACCTAAGCCGAATCCGAGCGAGGGGCGCGTGAGCATGGGAGGGAAAGGCGGGCCGGGCCTCCAGGCCCGGCCCGCCACCGCTTACTTGGCTTTCGCCTTGGCGGCGTCGCAGTCGGCCTGGGTCATCTCGAGGAACCCCTTGCCCTTGCAGGAGTTCTGGCCCTTGCAGGCGTTGTTGGCGCTCTTGCAGGCCGAGTGTCCCTTGCAGGAGTTGACCCCCGCACATTTCACTTTTGCTTCATCGGCGCGGGCGGTGCTCACCGCCGCCGTCGAGAACATCACCGCGGCGGCCGCGGCCAGTGCAACGCTGGACAGAATTTTTGAAGTCATTCGCAGTCTCCTCTAGAGGCAACATGGAACGCCGCGGATTGTACGCCTACTACCCTGACGGGACCTGTGTCGCACATGAACGACGTAAGTGCTTCCGTGCCAACACAATTCCCGCCCCGGCGCGGTAGCGGCAATGCGGCCGTACAGTAGACCGGCGCTTGCGGTACTGGATTGCAAGCGCCCGCAAGGTCGCTGTTGGGGCCGCACGTCGCCAGCTGCAGCGCACCAGAATCGAGTAGAATTTCTATACCTGCGCCTGTTCCCCTTTTGCGCGCTCCACCAGCGGCCCTGAAGATAAGTGACGGAATGACCGACGCCTCACGTGACGCCATTTCCCTGCGGGGCGCACGCCAGAACAACCTGAAGAACCTCGACCTCGACCTGCCGCTCGGGGAGCTCATCGTCGTCACCGGCGTGTCCGGTTCGGGCAAGTCCTCGCTCGTCTTTGACACGCTGTATGCCGAAGGTCAGCGCCGCTACGTCGAAACGTTCTCGCCCTACGCGCGGCAGTTCCTCGATCGTATGGACAAGCCCCAGGTCGACTCGATCAGCGGCATACCACCGGCGATCGCCATCGACCAAACCAACCCGGTGCGCACCTCGCGCTCCACCGTCGGCACGATGACCGAGCTCAACGATCATCTGAAGCTGCTCTTTGCCCGCGTTGCGGCGCTTTACTGCCAGCGCTGCGGGCGCCCCGTGCGCCAGGACAGCCCCGAGAGTATCTACGCGGATCTGCGCACCCGCGCCGCAGCGCGCGCAGACCCGCGCCTGTTGCTCACCTTTCCGGTGAGCGTGCCGGCCAACTTCAGCGTCGAGGAAGTGCGCGAACTGCTGGCGCGGCAGGGCTACACGCGCTACTTCGGCGCGCCGCTCACCACGGCGGCGGTGAGCGCCGCGGCGGCGCCCGCGCGGCGCGGCCGGAAGCGCGCGCCGCCGGCCGCGCCCCCCGTGGTCACGCTCGAGGTCGTGCAGGACCGGCTGCGCGCCGGCACGAGCGAGCGCGGGCGCGTGCTCGAGTCACTGGAGGCGGCGCTGCGCGTCGGGCGCGGGCGAGTGAGCGTGCAGGTGGTCGATGAGTCAGACCCGCCCCGGAGCCTGGACACGTGGCGCTATTCGAGCGAGCTGCACTGCGCTGAGTGCGATCTGGCGTACCGCGCCCCGAGCCCGAGCCAGTTCTCCTTCAATTCGCCCCTGGGGGCGTGCGACACCTGTCGCGGCTTCGGGCGCACCATCGGCATCGATTACGGACTCGTGATCCCGGATGAGACCAAGTCGCTGCGCAGCGGAGCGATCAAGCCCTGGCAGAGCAAGTCCTATGCGGAGTGCCAGGAGGATCTGGAGAAGTTCGCGAAGCTGCGCGGCATCCCCCTCGATACGCCGTGGCGCGAGCTCGGCAGTGAAGCGCGCCACTGGGTGATCGAGGGCGAAGGCGCCTGGTCGAAGAAGGTCTGGTACGGCGTGAAGCGCTTCTTCGCGTGGCTCGAGACGCGCGCCTACAAGATGCACGTGCGCGTGCTCCTGTCGCGCTACCGTGCCTACACGCCCTGCACGGCCTGCGCGGGCGCGCGTCTTAAGACCGAGGCGCTCCTGTGGCGCATCGGTGACGCGCAGCTTGCGCGCGCAACTCTGGGCGACCGTGCACCCTTTCGGCCCGAGGGCACCGCCTGGAGTGCGGACACGCTGAGCGCTCTGCCCGGCCTCTCGATACACGACCTCGTGCTGCTGCCCCTCGAGCGCAGCTACCAGTTCTTCCAGCAGCTGCGCCTGCCCGCCCCGCTCGATGAAGCCACCGAGCTGCTGCTCGGGGAGATCCGCGGGCGCTTCCGCTATCTGGTGGAGGTGGGCCTGGGCTATCTCACCCTCGATCGCCAGTCGCGCACGCTCTCGGGCGGTGAGGTGCAGCGCATCAATCTCACCACCGCACTCGGCACCTCGCTCGTCAACACCCTGTTCGTGCTCGATGAGCCCTCGATCGGCCTGCATCCGCGCGACATGCTGCGCGTTATCGGGGTGATGAAGCGCCTGCGCGATGCCGGCAACTCCCTCGTCGTGGTCGAGCACGACCCGCAGATCATGCTGGAGGCGGACCGCATCCTCGATCTGGGACCCGGTGCCGGCGAGCGCGGCGGGCACATCGTCTTCTTCGGAACCCCGGCGGCGATCCGTGCCGAGGCCGGCTCACTCACCGGCCAGTACCTGAGCGGCGCGAAGCGCGTCACGGGCACACCCGAGGCCGCGCCGCGCGTGCGCCCGCCCGCCGGCGGCGGCGTCGTGGCCGAGGCGCGCTCAAACCGCTGGCTCGAGCTCAAGGGCGCGTGCGAGCACAACCTGAAGAACATCGACGTGCGCATCCCGCTGAAGCGCCTGGTGTGCGTTACCGGGGTGTCCGGATCGGGCAAGTCGACGCTGGTGGAGGACGTGCTGTACCCGGCGCTGCTGAAGTATCGCGGCCGCCCGACAGAGGCACCGGGGCAGTTCACCGGTCTTGCCGGCGCGGAGCTCATCGACGATGTGATCATGGTCGATCAGAACCCGATCGGCCGCACCACGCGCTCCAATCCTGCAAGCTACGTCGGCGCCTTTGAT